>CAWBIG010000023.1:0-14892 GCA_963788435.1 uncultured Acidobacteriota bacterium
GCGTTTCACCTGGTGGCTGCGCGCATTCTTTGCCGCCTCCGTCTTCGGGATGGTGATCTCGTCTGTTGGCCAGACGTTTGGGAGCGCTTCGTTGCTTGCATCGCTTGTAGCCCAAGCCCCCGTGCTCATTCTTTTGTGCCTCGTGCTGCCCATCATCCTGGTCATCCATTGGCGCAAGGGCAATAGCGAGGCAGGTATCCTGCTCATTCCGGCGATTCTCACCAGCCTGGTCATCTACGTCCAGGTCGCCTTCGGAGTTCTGGCGCAGATTCCCGCAGCCCTGTCCTTCGTTAACCACGTTGGACTCCGAATCTTCGATCTTCATGCAGGACCCATTCTGCTGGACTTTCAGGAAATAACAAACCTGCTCTACATTCTTTCGCTGGCAGTCATCATCATCCTGCGATCGACGCGCATCACCCGCCAGCAGGCGCAGCTTGAGGCCGAAATGGCGGCGGCGCGCGAGGTGCAGCAGGTGATTTTGCCTGACCAGATGGAGAAGATGCCGGGCTACCGGGTTGAAGCATTTGTCGGCCCGCGCAGGAGGTGGGCGGCGACTTCTTCCAGATTATTGCGCACAAGACGGATGCGAGCATGCTCATTGTGGCTGGCAACGTGGTGGGCAAAGGCCTGAAGGCGGGCATGCTGGTGGCGCTGCTCGTAGGGGCGATCAGGAGTTCGGCGGAGACCACCGAAGAGCCGCTGGCGCTGCTCGAGGCATTGAACCGGCGCTTGATGGGCCGTGGCGATGCCCAGGCCACCTGCCTCGCGATGCGCATCGGCTCGGATGGAACCGTCACGCTGGCGAACGCGGGCCACATCGCGCCCTACCTCAACGGCGAGCCCGTAAACATTGAGGGCTCGCTGCCGCTCGGAATGATTGCGGACGCGACCTTCAGCGAGTTGAAGTTCAACCTCAGCGGTCACGACCGCCTGGTACTCATGTCGGACGGCATTGCGCGGCATTCGCTCTCGGAGAGAAGCTGCCCGGCCTTGAGCGGCGTGTCGCCGGGATTGATGACGACGTAATCCTGAAAGTAGATCACACGCTCGAGCGCGCTGGTCTTGATGTCGAGGACGGTGGCCAGGCGGCTGGGCATGGCTTTGAAGAACCAGATGTGGACCACGGCGCGGCGAGTGGTCATGTCGACCATCGCCACTCCGCAGGCAGACGGGAATGCGTGACCTTGACGCCGCAACGGTCACGACGATTCCCTTGTGCTTCATGCCGCGATACTTGCCGCAGAAGCGTTTCCAGTCCCGCTCGGGGCCGAAGATGCGCTCGCAGAAGGGCCGTCTTCTCGGCGCGGTACGTCCGGTAATTGATGGTCTCCGGCTTCTTCACTTTCGCCGTACGACCAGCTCCGGATGTCCTCCGGCGAGGCGAGCGAAATCCGCACCACGGAGGTGAAATCGTTCACGCGCTCAAAGGCCGTTTCGACCATGGCGGTACTCTCCTAAACACCACCGCTAAAGGCGGCAGCATGCACGAATTAAAGCCGCACGAGCAACGTTGAAACGGCCCGGTCGTACTCGTTAAAGACGGCCGGGCAGGGTTGCCCACCTGCGATCGACCAAAGGCCGCTTCACTATCCAGTTCACCGGCAACCGGCGATCGGCCTTGTGCAATCTCAGGTCCATGCGCCAGTCCGCGTATTTCCTGGATCGAGGACGTCCAGGGAGATCGGCAAGCCGGCTTCAAGGGAATTGCAGGCCCTTGACGATGGATTCGTAGATCTGGCCGCGCCCGACCACGTCGTCGCTCTTGACCGTGAGCATTTCCTGGAGGAGGAACGCGGCGCCATAGGCTTCGAGGGCCCAGACTTCCATTTCGTGGCCGGCGCCTCGCCTTTGAACTCGGCCGCCCTGCCTTATAACCAGCAGATCAAATTCGGGCTGACCAATGCGTTCACCAATTACCAAAGGTACATGCTGGAGCCGCGCATAGGTGTCACCTTCTCTCCCACCGGCAAAACCGTGATCCGCGCCGGCTTTGGCATGTTCACCGATGTGTTCCCGGGAACCATTGCCGACACCATGCTCACCAATCCGCCGCTCACGGCCAGTTTTGTCGTAGGGGCGTCGGGGATGGCCTTGAACCCCACCGATCCCACCAGCGCGCAATCGCTGATGTCGGGAGCAAACAGCACCTTTACCAGCCAGTTTGCCATGGGCAACTCCAGCGCTCCGTGCCCCGCAGCCCCTGCCCTGGGCGCGCCCACGGGTAGCCTGGGCAGCGCCAACTGCATGGCCGCCGCAAACCCCAGCTTCACCCTCCCCAGCTTTACCACCGTGGCCGCGCAACTCCACTACCCCACCTACGAAGAGTGGAGCCTGGGAATCGAGCATGAGTTCGGGCGGGCTAACAGCATCCAGATCGGCTACGTGGGCAATCGCGGTTACCATGAGCCCAACGAGAACCCCGGCGTCAACGCCTACTCCACAACCGGCGGCTTCGGGCTGCCAACCACTTCGCCCGCGCCGGCTTTCGCCAACGTCACCGAAGTGGAGAGCGAAGCCACGTCGAACTACAACGGTTTGCTCGTGAGCTGGCTTACTCATGGGCACGGACTCAATCTGCAACTGAACTACACCTACAGCCATGCGCTCGACGAAATCTCGAACGGCGGCATCCTGCCGTATGACGCCGCCAGCGCCACCGAGCAGTTCAATCCCCATGACCTGAGCCAGAATTACGGCAACGCCGATTACGACGAGCGCCACAATTTCTCCGGCAATTACCTTTACCAGATTCCGCACTCTATCGGCCCGTCCGCGCTCACCGGCGGCTGGGAAATTGGCGGAACCATCTTCTACAACTCCGGCAATCCGTTCACCCCCGAGGCCTACATTGGAGACTTCGGCGTGAACTCCTACGGCAACGAGCAGAACCCGGTTCCCATTGCCGCGGCCGCGGGCACGCCGCACCATTGCGGCCGCAGCTCGGCAACCACCCCCTGCCTCACCGCGGCCGACTTCCCCGCCTACGCGGGTGCGGGAGGAGCAATTTCACCCACGATGTCGCCCTTTGGCGCGTCGGAACGCAACCAGTTCTGGGGCCCGCACTACTTCAACACCGATATGACCCTGCTCAAAGGTTTCAAGCTCCCCGTGGGCGAGCAGGGAAAGCTGGAGCTGGGTGCGAGCGCCTTCAACCTGCTGAACCATCCCAACTTCGGACTGCCTTCGGGGCTGATCGACAACGGCTCCAGCGTGTTTGGCTACTCCCTGTATGCCGAGGGTCCGCCGACCAGCATTTACGGATCGGGCGTGGGCGGCGACCCATCCATTCGAATCGTGGAGCTGACCGGACGCATCACCTTCTGAGGCGGGTGATTGTGCCCCCGCAGCCGAGACTGTGTCCGCAACCGAACTGTGTCCCGTTCATCGCAGCTTTGTCGCGATGAGCGGGCGGTGCGAAACCGGGCAGGTGGCCCACACCGGCGGACCGGCCCCCCCCCAACGGTAATCACTAACACTCCGCACACTCCGCTTATGCCGCTGGGGTCCCGCATCCCGGAACCTCGTCCCAGCCAAACGGCCGTTTTGAGGCGACCCCTCCCCTCCAAAGGTAACCTCGCAGGCGCCTGCCACTGCCAGCTCCGCTAACTCCACTTCGCTCCCGTATCCCCCATTTTGTTTTTGCGAGTTTAGGGCTCCGCCGGCTCAGCCCAGTAGCTGGTCCGCGCCGTTACTTCTAGCCCTTCGTAATCCGGCAGTTTCAGCCTCAGGATATGCAATCCCGGGTGCGGCGCAACCGGATGAAAGCTCAGGAAATAGCGGTTAGGCACGTGGTTCCCGATCGCCAGCAGGTCCTGCTCCAGGTGCCGCTCGCTGCCCAGCTTGAAGTATTCGCCGCCGGTCAGCCGCGTCACCGTCGCCGGCACGTTCCGCTCCAGGCTGTAGTCGGTGGCAATCGCCGCCATCTTGGCAAACGTAAGCGGCGGAACAAGTTGCGCCACGCAGTCGTAGAACTGCGACCACTTGCTGGTAGGGTCGTCTGGCTCAGGGTTGGGATCCTTGCCCATGCAGCCGTGCGGCGGATTGGGCCGGGGATTCTCCGCCAACTGCCATCCGCCGGAGTTCATCGGCAGCTGGTGTTGCGCATAATGCGCCGCCTCTGACTTGGCCGTCGAGAAGCCAATGGCGTAAATTGTGGCGTTGGTGTCGGTTACGGCACGAACCGCCTGCTCCAGCGTGGTCTCGCTGCCGCGGTCTGCCGTCTCGCTCACCAGCAGGATCGCCCGCCGGTAGCCCGCCGGCTCCGCCCGCAGCAGGTTCACCGCGAACTCCAGGCTGTCCAGTATGGCCGCGCCATTGTCGCCCATCGGCTTGTCGTGGACCGGGTTCGGCCCGGTGCAGTTTTCATAGTGGCTGTGGCGCGAGCACTCCGCCGAGAGCCCCCGCAGCGTCTCTTCCGCCTCATCCAGGTCGGACGTAAACTCCTGCACCAGCTTGGGATGGCTATCAAAGGTGACGACGGCGACGCGGTGGTAAACATTGCCGACGATGGATGGCAGCATGGGCGCGAGCGGGGGCACGAGGCGCTGGTAGTTCTGGAATTGCCGCGCGCCGCCTCCGCCCACCTCGATCGCAATGACCAGGGCCAGCGGTTCGCTGCCGGAGTCGGGCTCCAGGGTAAGCTTTTGCGGCACGCCATCGTCGGTCAGCAGGAAATCATCGGCCTTGAGGGTGTACACCAGGTCGCCGCCGGCTGTCCGCACCAGCGCGGGCACAATCACGTTGGTCGTCTGGGAGGTAAAAATCGAGCCTTGTGGAGGGAGCGCCGACTGCTGCGCAGCGCTGAACCAACCAGCCACCGCAAGGACCGCCATCACGGGGAAGGACGGTAGCAGCTTCATTGGCCTCCACGGCGTCCCCTGCGGCGCTGGTTGGAGCTTAGACGAAGTATGGGCGCGAAGGGCACAAAACGACTTCCGAACTATCCCCGAAACCGGTATCCTCAGGCCCATGCCGAGCCTGCTCCGCAACCTACGCTACACCCTCCGCATGATCCGCAACAACCCCGGATTCACGGTCGCCGTGGTGCTCACGCTGGCGCTCGGAATCGGCGCCAACACCGCCATCTTTTCTGTAACCGACGCGCTTTTGCTGCGGCCGTTCCCTTATCGTGATCCCGCGCAACTGGTTGCCGTGCAAACCAGGGGTCCCCAGGGCGACCGGGGCACCAATCTGATCCGCTACGAGGCGGTGCGCGACCATGACCACTCCTTCGAGCAGGTGGCCGTGTGGTCGCAGGACAATCTGAACCTGACCGGCGAAAACGACCCGGTGCAATTAACCGTCGCCCGGGTTTCACCCAACTTCTTTTCGCTGCTGGGCGTTGAACCGGCGCTGGGTCGCGCGTTTACCGCCGAAGAGGGCCGGCCGGAAGGCAAGCCGGTGGTGATGCTGAGCAACGCGTTCTGGCGCGAGCGCTATCACGGCGATGCGAAGATCCTGGGCCGCGTCATCGACCTGGACCAGGTTGCGTCGACAGTGATCGGGGTTCTGCCGGCCGGCGTGCAGTATCCATTCGTGGGGCCGGCGGACGTGTGGACGCCGCGCTACTTCGAGTACTCCCTGATGCCCACGGCGCGGCTGCGGCTTGGCGTGGGCTATCTGAACCTTGTGGCGCGGCTCAAGACGGGCGTTTCGTTGGAGCAGGCCAACTCCGAGCTGGCGGTTCTGAACCAGCAGTACCGGGAGCAGAATCCCAGCCTGCCCGACGCCGGCATCGATGTGGGGATAACGGCGCTTCCCCTGCGCGACCTGGTGGCGGGCGACGTGCGCGGCAAGGTGCTGATGCTGATGGGGGCGGTAGGTTTGCTGCTGTTGATTGCATGCGCCAACGTAGCCAGCTTGATGCTGTCGCGGGCATTGACGCGACGGCGGGAGATGGCGGTCCGCGCGGCGCTGGGCGCGGCTCGCGCTGCCATTCTTGGCCAGCTCATCACAGAGAGCCTGGTGCTGGCGCTGATTGCAGGCGGGCTGGGCGCGGTACTGGGATGGGGCGCCACACGCGCGCTGACTGCGTGGGGCGCGGACCAGCTTCCGCGGGGCATTCCGGTGGGCATGGACTTGCCGGTGCTGGCATTCACTCTGGGCATCTCGCTGTTCGCAGGACTGCTGTTCGGCATTGCGCCGGCGCTGCACCTTGCCCGCGTCGATCTCAATTCCGCCCTGCGCGAAGAGGGCCGCGGCGCTTCGGCCGGGCGCGCGCGGACGCAGCTGAAGGATTTGCTGGTGGTGGGCCAGGTGGCGCTCTCGTTGCTGCTGTTGATCGGCGCCGGACTGCTGATGCGCAGCTTTGTCCGCCTGCTCCAGGCCGATCCGGGATTCGCGCCGCACAACCTGCTCACCATGAACATCTCGCTATCGACGCAGCGATACGCGAAACCGGATCAACAGACCGCGTTCTTCGACGACGTGCTGCGGCGCGTTTCCGCGGCGCCGGGCGTGCGCAGCGCGGCCATCTCCGCGGCGCTTCCCCTGAGCTATATCCGCATCACGCCAGTGCTGCCCGAGGGCCAGCCCAACGTTCCGCTGGGGCAGCGGCCGTTCATCGATATCGAAGCCGTAAGCCCGGGGTGGTTTGAGACCTTGCGGGTGCCGCTTCGCACCGGCCGTGCGTTCACCTCGGGCGACCAGGCGCAGTCGCCGCCGGTAATCGTGGTGAACGAGAGCTTCGCGCGCCAATACTGGTCCGGCGAGAATGCGCTGTCAAAGCATGTCTTCATTGGCAAGCGGCCGGTGCCGGCGCAGGTAGTGGGCGTGGCGGCGGACGTGAAAAACCGCGGACTGGAGCAGGATCCACAGCCGCAGATTTACCTGCCTTTTGCGCAGCTGCCCTGGGGCGAAATGAACCTGATTGTGCGCACCGCGGTTCCGCCGCAAACGCTCGCCGACACCATTCGCGCGCAGATCGCGGCCATTGATGCCGACCAGCCGGTGACCAAGATCCAGACGGTGGACGAGCTGATGGATAGCGCGCGCACGCCGCCGCGTTTTTTACTGGCGCTGGTGGGGGCGTTCTCCGCGACAGCGCTGATCCTGGCCATCATCGGCATCTACGGCGTGTTGTCCTACTCGGTGGCCGAGCGGCAATACGAATTCGGCATCCGCCTGGCCCTGGGCGCGGAGCGCGAAGACATTTTGAGGCTGGTGCTGCGGCACGGATTTGTGTTGGCATTGATGGGCATTGCAGCGGGACTTGCGGGCGCGTTTGCGTTGACCCGGCCCATCGGCGCGATGCTCTACAAGACCGGCGGGCACGATCCGGTGACGTTTGTGGCCGCGCCGCTGCTGTTTTTGCTGATTGCGCTGGCGGCGAGCTACCTCCCCGCACGGCGAGCGACCAAAGTGAGCCCAATAGAGACGCTGCGCTGAGGGATGCGCGCGTGGAGCCTCCCTCAGGGGATGAAGTGTCTGCGTGAGAACCTGATTGCGGACGCTTTTTCTTGAGACATGGAGCGATGGTGGGTGGTTTCCATCGCCCTTACGGGGCTCCCGATTCAATGCTGGCCGATTCCCAGGATTGCGTCGTTGCCCGCCCAGGCCGCCAACGACTCCATCCTGGGCTATCTTCCTGCTACCCTTCCGGGGTGCTTTGACAGTCCGCGGATTGCGGCTTCGGGGTGCCTGGACGGTTCGCGGATTGCGGCTGGCGAACTCTCACGCAGACACTGAAGGTCCGTGCTCCTTCCGTCGTGAGCGAAGGTGCTTCTACGCGGATCGTGAGGGAACAGCTTCGCACTACGACCGATACGGTCGATGGCTGCGCCAATTGGCGCAGGGCACGTTTCCCAGGGCGCGGGCGAGTAAACTTGTTGCAACACGCCATGAAAGACGCGATTAACGTTTCGAAGGAAAACTACCTTAAGGCGATCCTTGAGGCCGAGGCGGAAGGGCGGCAGGTGATTCCGGCGACGCTGTCGCACTGGCTGGAGGTGTCGGCGCCGGCGGTGACGATGGCGCTGAAGCGGCTGAAGCGCGACGGGTACGTGGAGGTGGGCGAGGATGGAATTGTGCGCCTGACCGCGGCCGGGCGCGAAACGGCCTACCGGACGGCACTACGGCATCACCTGATTGAGCGCATGCTGACCGAAGTGTTCGGGATGGAGTGGTACGAAATTCACGAGGAGGCGGAGCGGCTGGAGCACGCAGTTTCGCCGGCATTCGAGGCCAAGCTGAAGGAGAAACTGGGCGAGGGCGGCGCCTGCCCGCATGGGAACTCGGTGCTGCCGGTGAGCCCGGCGGTGCGCAAGAAGCGGGGCGAGGTGCCGCTGAGCGAGGCAGCGGAAGGGAAGCGGTACGTGGTGTCGAGCCTGCAGGAACGCGACACACAATTGCTGCTGTTTCTGCATCACAGCGGAATCGGGCCCGGCAAGGGGCTTAGAGTCCTGAGCCAGAACTACGATCAAACGGTTTCAATCGAGCTAGATAAAGGCAATTCCATCCTGGGGCGGCCGGCTGCTGAGGCGGTTTGGCTGCGGCTGGCATCGCCGAATAAAGTTAAAATAACATGAATTAGTTAATCATGATTAATATGTCTGTGGCATACTAGGCTACAGAAGTATTGCTGCTCGCCTTTACACCAACATGGCCACGGAATTTGCTCCCAAACTCGCGACGCCATCGCTGCCCGAGGTGTATTCGTCGGTACGGCTGTCGCGGTCGCCGGTGTACTGGAGGCGGCTGCTGGGATTCATCGGACCCGGGTTCCTGATCTCCGTGGGCTACATGGATCCGGGGAACTGGGCGACGGATATAGCGGGCGGGTCGCAGTTCGGGTACACGCTGCTGTTTGTGATCATGGCGTCGAACCTGATAGCCATCCTGCTGCAGAGCCTGAGCCTGAAGCTGGGCGTGGCCACGGAGCGGGATTTGGCGCAGCTTTGCCGGGAGTCGACTGGCAAGTGGGCCGGCGTTACGCTGTGGATCCTGGCGGAGATTGCAATTGCCGCCTGCGACCTGGCCGAGGTGATCGGGTCAGCGATTGCGCTGAACCTGCTGTTCCACATTCCCCTGATCTGGGGGGTGCTGATCACCGGACTGGACGTGCTGCTGATCCTGCTGCTGCAGCGATGGGGATTCCGCACGGTTGAAGCGATCGTGATCGCGCTGATCGGGATCATCCTGGCCCTGTTCTGCATACAGACGTTCCTGTCGCGGCCGGAGTATCTTCCGGTGCTGCGGTCGTTGTTTGTGCCGTCGGCGGCGATCCTGACCAACCATGCGATGCTTTACATCGCCATCGGCATGCTGGGGGCGACGGTGATGCCGCACAACCTTTACCTGCATTCGGCGCTGGTGCAGACGCGCAGCTATGCGCGCACGCCGAAGGGCAAGCGCGAGGCCATCCGATTTGCCAATCTCGACTCGGCGCTGGCGCTGACGCTGGCGCTGTTTGTGAACGCGGCCATCCTGATTGTGGCGGCGGCGGTGTTTCATCGCAGCGGGCACTACGAGGTGCAGGCGATCGAGGACGCTTTCAAGCTGCTGAGCCCGCTGGTGGGCGCGGGATTTGCGAGCACGCTGTTTGCCGTGGCGCTGCTGGCGTCGGGGCAGAACTCGTCCATTACCGGCACGCTGGCCGGGCAGGTGGTGATGGAAGGCTTCATCCACATGAAGCTGAAGCCATGGGCGCGGCGGATGGTGACACGCACGCTGGCGATTATCCCGACGATTATCGTGGTGGCGCTGTACGGCTCGCATGGGACGGAGAAGCTGCTGATCCTGAGCCAGGTGATCCTGTCGTTCCAGTTAAGCTTTGCGGTGGTGCCGCTGGTGAAGTTTACCTGCGACCGCAAGCGGATGGGCGAGTTTACCAACGGCCCGGTGCTGAAGTTTACTTCGTGGTTTGTGGCGGCGCTGATTGCCGGGCTGAATGTATGGCTGCTGGTGCAGACGTTCATAGGGAGCTGAGACTCCTTTCGTTCTTCGTTATCTCCCCGGAGGTTGTGAATGAAATTTCGCCGCAGGATGACGCAGAGCTGCTTCCCATTCTTGTTGTTAACTACGATTAATATTGCCTTATTAGCCGGGCAAAGCAATACGACCAGCGCAATTGCGGGAACAGTAACCGACGCGACCGGCGCGGCGCTGGCCGGCGCAGATGTGACTGCCGAAGATGCAGGGACAGGCGCGCGGCGCGTGGGGAAGACAAACGAGCAGGGCCACTTTCTGCTGGCGCAGGTCGAACCGGGAACGTACACGGTGACGGCCAGCGCAGCGGGGTTTGGGAAACAGAAATCGGAGCCGTTCGCGGTGGAGGTGGGGCGCACGGCAACGCTGGAGCTGAGGTTGTTGCCGGCGGCGGTGGAGCAAACGGTTGAAGTGCACGCGGACTCGGCGCTGGTGAGCCTGGACAATGCCAACACGGCGACGACGCTGGAGGCGAAGGCGATCGAACGGCTGCCGAATCCGGGGCAGGACCTGACCACGCTGGCGCAATTTGCGCCGGGTGCGCTGATGAACACGGCGGGATCGTCGAACGACGCGAAAGCGCCCGGAGGCTACGGCAATGTGGAATTCAACGGGCTGCCGGCCACTTCGAACGGATACATTCTGGACGGCTATGACACCAACGATCCGTGGCTGGGGTTGAATATCGGGCTGTCGACGAACCTGGTGATTGGCCTCGATGCGGTGGAGCAGGCGACGGTGAACACGAATTCCTACGCCGTGGACCAGGGCCGCTATGGAGCTTCGCAGGTGGACTACTTCACAAAGGCAGGAACGAACCGCTGGCATGGCGATTTGTACGAGGACTGGAATGGGAGCCTGCTGAACGCGGAGGACTACTTTCTGCACACGAACGACACGCCCGGGAACGCTGCCGAAAAGCCACGGTCCGTGGTGAACGAATTTGGCGGCAGCGTGGGAGGGCCGATCCGCAAGGACAAGCTGTTCTACTTTCTGCATCTGGAAGGCGTGCGCATGGCGCTGCCTATCGTGACGCAGCTGGTAGCGCCCTCGCCGGCGTACCAGAGTTACGTGCTGAAGCAGTTGCCGAAGGGCGGGACGGATCCGATTACCGGCGTGACGTTGCCAGCGGAGCCCGCGGAGGTTCCGTTTTACCGGGGAATGTTCGGGCTATACCGGAGCACGGCGGGAACGCCGTTGGCGGTGGCGGGGTGCCCGCTGGACGCGAACGGCGCGACGGTGACGGGTGAGGGCTTGACCAACGGCAGCGGCTGCGCCAACCAGCGGCAGGTCTCGCTGGGCAATAGCGATACGGAAAACCTGATCGTGTTGAAGATCGATCACGAGATCGACGCGAACAATCACGTCTGGTACCGGTTCCAGCAGGACACGGGATTGCAGGCGGCGTATACCGACGCGGTGAACGCGATGTTCAATTCGTATTCGCCACAGCCGCAGCGAACGCTGGTGGCGGGATACACGCACATCTTTTCGTCCGACCTGGTGAACCAGTTCAACCCCGGCGCCAGCTGGTATGCGAGCATCTTCGAACCGAACAATTTTGGCGCGGTCGAGCAGGCGTTTCCCATGGTGCTGACGCCGGGCAGCAACGATGCGCCGTTTACGGCGATCGGCGGCAACGACAACATCTATCCGCAGGGACGGAAGGTGACGCAATGGCAGGTCAACGACAATCTGGACTGGACGCGCGGAAGCCGAAACGTTCCGGTTCGGAGTGAACACGCGGCGCGTTGACGTGAGCGACTACGACCTGGGCGAGGGCAGCGTGCCCACGGCCACTTACAACGACCTGGCGCAGTTTACTTATGGAGCGGCGTATACCGAGAGCTGGACGTTTCCCGCGGCGTTCAAGGAGCGCGTGGCCGAGGGCAACCTGGAACTGTACGCGATGGACACGTGGAAGCCGGCGCGCGGAGCGACGTTCACTGCCGGAGTGCGCGCGGCGTGGAACACCGATCCGGTGAACCAGCAGCGGCTGTTTGCGCGGCCGGCGGGTTCGTTCCTTGATATGGGGCACAATGTGGGCCAGCCGCTGAACCAGGCTATTGAGACGAACGTGAGCGAGCTGTTTCCTGCAACGCCGCCGATCCTGTGGCAGCCGCGCGCTTCCGCGGCGTACGAAGTGGCGCACGGAACGGTGCTGCATGCGGGCGTGGGCGTGTTCAGCGACATTATTCCCGCGCAGATCGCGGACCTGGCGGCGACAAACGCGCCCTACGCGCCCACGTTTGTCGGCGGATTGGGCGGGCAGGTGGGCGGCATGGCGATGGCGCCGGGCGTGCCAGGCAGCGCGGCAGATGCGGCGCGCAATGCGGATGGTGCGTTTGAATCGGCGTTCACTGCGGGCGCGACGCCGTGCGCGAATTTGTCGGCGACGTGAGCCGGTGTGCGCGCTGGCCGTCGATCTGAACACGTTTCCCACGGGATCGCTGAAGACACCGGATTACTACCAATGGAGCATGGGGCTGGAACAGCAGCTTGGGTCGCACGGCAGCGTGCGAGCGGACTACGTGGGCACGCGCGGCGTGCACGAACCGTATCAGGAGGAGCTGAACGGATACCAGACGGTGTGCGAAGGATGCTTTGCGCCGTATCCATTCGGGCAGCCGTTGGACCTTCGCTTTGCCAGTGTGAATGAGTTCCGCACGGATGCGGTGAGCAACTACGCGGGGCTGCAAACCAGCGCGACGTGGCAAGGGCGTGGGCTGACGCTGCACGGAAACTACACGCTGAGCCATTGCCTGGATGAAGTTTCGAACGGGGGGCTGCTGGCGTTCTCGACTGCGGGGATTCTGTCGCCGCTGCCGGGTGAACTGAGCCGGCAATACGGGGATTGCGACTACGACGTGCGCAGCAATGCGACGGCTTACGGGATGTACCAGGTGCCGTTTGAATCCTCGCACGCAATGTTGCGCGGGATGTTCGGGGGATGGTCGTTTGCGGAGACGGCGATTCTGCACTCCGGGCTGCCGTTCACGGTGCTGAGCCAGCCCTACACGGCCGGGGGCAATGGCGTGTTCCAGGCCAGCGGGCCGCAATTTGCGCGACGCGTGCCTGGCGTGGCGCTTTATCGCAAGTCGGCGTATCCGGGAGTGACGATGGCGGGCACCCGGCAGTGGCTGAATCCGGACGCGTTTGCTTCAGTGGTCGATCCCACTACCGGTGCGTGCACCGGCGGCGACAACGCGGCGAACTGTCAGTTTGGGGACGCGGGGCGCAATTCGGTGCGCGGGCCGCACTTCACGGACTCCGACATCACCATTTCGCGCACGTTCCGCCTGCCGGAGCATGCGAGTTTCCGCTTCGATGTGCAAATGTTCAACGCGTTCAATCATCCCAATTTTGCGCTGCCTTCGAGTGTGGAGGCAGGCGTGCCGGGCGAATTTGTGCCGGCGAAGTTTGGGACGCTAGAGAGCACCATCTCGCCGCCGACGGGGCTGCTGGGCGTGGGCCTGGGCGGCGACAGCGCGCCGCGGATGATTGCTTTTCAAGGGCGATTTGAGTTCTAAAGAGTGGAGAGGGTGAAGAAGTGAATGAGTGAAGGAGTGAAACCGTGCTTCCCCTATTCACCTTTTCACCCGTTCATTTCTTCACTCCTCCCCACTTTCATCTTTCCTTTACAATCGAAGGAGATATGATCCGATTTTCCAGTGCCGGGGAGTCGCATGGCGAGGCTTTGATCGCCATGATCTCGGGCCTGCCGGCGGGAGTGCCCGTCGATCTCGATTTTGTGAACCGCGAGCTGTGGCGGCGGCAGCAGGGCTTCGGGCGCGGCGGGCGGATGAAGATCGAGACGGACCAGGCGCATGTACTCAGCGGGGTGCGGCACGGCAAGACCATCGGCTCGCCGGTGGCAATCGAGATTGTGAATCGCGACTGGAAAAACTGGGAGGAGAGGCTGCCGGTCGGGGTGGGCGATCCGGCCAAGCACCAGGCGGTTGCCTCGCCGCGACCGGGGCATGCGGATCTGGCCGGCGCGCTCAAATACAATTTTCCCGATGCGCGCTACGTGCTGGAGCGGGCCTCGGCGCGGGAGTCGACTGCGCGCGTGGCGGCCGGAGCTTTCGCTAAGCTGATGCTGCGCGAGCTGGGCATTGAGGTGCTGAGCCACGTGATTCGCGTAGGGCACGCGGAGCTGAAGCGGACGGCCGATTGGGACGAAATCGTAGCCGTGTGCGCGAAGGACGAAGTGCTGCTGAGCTGCGTGGACCCAGAGACCGAAGCGCGCATGAAAGAGGAAGTGGAAGAGGTGGCGCGCACCGGCGATACGGTGGGCGGCGTTTTCGAAGTGATTGTGCATGGCGCGCCCGCGGGCCTGGGCACCTACGCCACGTGGGACGAGCGGCTGGACGGGCTGCTGGCGTGGAGCGTGATGAGTTTGCAGGCGGTGAAGGCGGTGGAGATCGGGCGCGGCGTGACGGCGGCGGAATCGTTCGGGTCCGAGGTGCACGATGCCATCCACTATGCGCCCGGCGGCGAGAGTGTTGCGAACGGCCGGCCCACGCGCTGGACGCGCGAGCGCAATAACGCAGGAGGCATCGAAGGCGGCGTTTCCAATGGCGAAGACGTTGTGGTGCGCGGATATCTGAAGCCGATTTCGACGCTGCGGCGGCCGCTGGAGTCGGTGCGGTTCGACACCCGCGAGGCGACCAGCGCCAGCTACGAGCGCAGCGATATTTGCGTGGTGCCGGCGGCAGGCGTGGCGGCAGAAGCCATGGTGGCGCTGACCATTGCGGGCGTGGCGCACGAGAAGTTCGGCGGCGATTCTCTAGGCGAATTGAAGCGAAACTTCGCCGGCTACATCGAACAGATCAGGAGCTATTGAAAAGCAGAGATGGTTTTGAAGATAGTGAAATACCCGGAGCCGGTGCTTTCGCAGCCCGGTGAGCCGGTAACGGAATTCGATGACGAGCTACGCAAGTTCGTCGCGGACTTGTTTGAGAC
>CAWBIG010000024.1:0-15476 GCA_963788435.1 uncultured Acidobacteriota bacterium
GATCCTGCGGAATTGCCCCTGCAAATAAGACCAGTATTCTCCAGAAGAACTCTTGGGTGAGCCGGCACTGGCGACCAAATGAAAACATCGAGTTTGATCAGCCGCAATCGGCCTTGCGAAAACATTGTCGCACAAGTCACCGGGCGAAAGTAGCCAGATGCGTGCCAGAGCCACGTCTGGCTGCACAGCCAGGCCAACGACAGTAGATTTCAGAACTTCATGAGTGGCATGCTCGCCAGCGACGGTCGCAGCAAGGGAGAGTAACGGTTCGGCCTTCACGGTCTTTTCCCCTAAATGGTACGAATTCTAGCATCGAAAAATCAGCACAGATAGAGGTCAAGTAAGCCTTCGCTGTGGTCTCCCCGTATACATCGTCCCCTTCGGAGAATGACGATCCATCCTGTTCAGTGCGGCACCTCACGAAGTCTCGTGAATTTCCGAGCAATTAGTCAGCTCCAAATTGCCTAACTTGCCCGCTTTCAGCCAATTGGCTTTGGCTGGCAGCTTGCGATAACAGAAGAACAATACGTACTGTTCCTGTTGCACCTCGTACAGTTGGTCTTGCTAAACGATCGAAATACACGCCACCAGCATGGAATTGTGCCAGCAACTGTTGCACCACGCCCTTGATGTCGTAAAAGTCGATGGCGCGCGCCGCATGCAGCGCTCCTTCATCGGGTGCCGCGCCAGCCGCCGCCAGCGCCAACGCCGGCCGCTCCTCCACCTTGTCCGCCGCGCCGGAGAACACCGTCCCAAGCTCAAACAAACGTACATCGTTCACGTCGCGATGCAGGTTGCCCGCAACCATGGTCAACATGCCGGGAACCAGCGACGGCCGCATCACCCCGGCCTCCTCGCTCAGCGGATTGCCCAGCGGCACCATCAGGCCTGGTTGCGGCGCGGTCAATTCCGCGTCCGCCGCGGAGCAGAAAGTGCTGCCGATGGCCTCGTGGAATCCGGCGGCAAGCATCGTGCCACGCACCGCGGCTTCAGCCTCTGCCCACGGCAGCGCCCGCACGCCTTCGCCGTATGCCGGCAGCGTGTTGGCAAAGCGGTTGTAGCCGTAGACGCGCGCCACTTCCTCCACCAGGTCGATCTCGCGCTCCAGGTCGAGCCGCCAACTGGGCAGCGTGACCCGCCACGCTTCGCCGCGCGCCTCGCCGCTCAGCTCCGTCGTCAACTGGCACCCAAGCGCGCGCAGCACGTTCTCCACGATTGCGGCCGCGATGCCCTCTGCGTCGAGAGTTGCGCCGAGAATCCGCCGCACCTCCGCCAACGCCAGCACGATGGCCTCGCGATGGGCGGTGCGCGCCTCGATCGCGGGAATACGCACGTCGACAAGTTCGCCCTCAAGCCAGCCGCCGTTAGCCAGCAGGATGCTGCTGACCAGAGCGGAAGCCACCGGGCCCGCGTTGATATCCGCGCCGCGCTCGAAACGATGACTCGCGTCCGTATGCAGCCCGTGCCGGCGCGCGGTGCGGCGCACGGCCATCGGGTCGAACCATGCCGCCTCCACCAGCACGTTCTTCGTATCTGCCGTGATCATCGTGTCCCAGCCGCCCATTACTCCGGCCAGTCCCACGGGCTTCGCGTGATCGGCAACCACCAGGTCGTCAGCATCAAGCTCGCGTTCCACTCCATCCAGCGTGCGCAGCTTCTCGCCCTTGCGCGCCCGGCGCACAATAATGCCGCCTTCGAGCTTGTCGAGGTCGAACACATGCGTGGGCTGCCCCATCGCCAGCCAGGCAAAATTCGTCGCATCCACTGCGTCCGAAATCTTCTTCTGCTCCAGCAGGTTGAAGTAAGTCACAACCGGGGCGCCCGGCAGATCGCGCGATCCCCCAACCGCGATCTCCCGCAAAACGCGCGCAGTGAACCGCCCGCACACGTCTTCGGCCTCAATGACGACCGGAAACGGCTTGACCGCCGGACGCGACTCGGAAAGCGCGAACTCGAGCGGCTTCAGCGCAACGCCATAAATCGCCGCCGCCTCACGCGCCACGCCGTAGTGGTTCATTGCGTCCACGCGATTGGTGGTGATGTCCATCTCGTAGAGCGAGCCATTGCCGGAACCGAGATCGTAGATGCCCTCCACGGCGATGCCGCGCAGGGTCAGGTCTTCGGCGAGTTTCAGGTCGTCCACCGGAAGTTCCGGGAGATAACTGCGAAGCCATTTAGTCAGAATCTTCATCGCTCGTAATTCTCTCTTCGCAAGTTGGCGCGCTACGCGCGTGGCGAGTCGACGGGTTGGCTCGTGTTTGCAGATTCTGCATCTGCATCGAGTACGCCAAGCAGACCGTTGATCAGCTTCGCAACCCTGGTTCCGAGATCGAGGACTTCTTCCATTGGTGCAGGAGGAACAAAGCCGAGACCTCCCGCCAATTCCGCCTGGGTCTGAAGTTCATTAATCGATGCACGAGCCGCACCAAGCCCTTTGCGCATTTCCGCGTCGTCTAGCCTGCCGTGCGCCTCTGCGATATGACTTGCGACGTTGATAGACGATCGTCGCAGTTGCATCCGCAATCCAAATGTCTCCGATTTCGGAAACTCCTCGGTAACGGCGTAAACCATGCGAGCCAACTCCATGGCCTTTTGCCATGCGATCAGATCACGATAATGCCTTGTTCTGCTCATACGCCAACTCGCCAACTTGCCACGCGCGAAGCGCGCCAACTCGCTAAACAAACTGATTCAAAAACCGCATATCTCCCGCGAACAGCGACCCAATCTCGCTGATCCCGTACTTCATCATCGCGATCCGTTCCACGCCCATGCCGAACGCAAACCCGGAGATCTTCTTGGCGTCGTACGCGGGCTGCTTCTGCGCCGCGAAGGCGAACACCGCGGGATCCACCATGCCGCAGCCCAGCAGTTCAATCCATCCCGACTGCTTGCATTTGCGGCATCCCTTCCCGCCGCAGAAGATGCAACTGATCTGCACGTCGGCGCTGGGCTCGGTGAACGGGAAGAACGACGGAAAAAAGCGCGTCTTCACCGCCGATCCGAACAGCGCCTTCATGGCGTGGTCGAGCGTCCCCTTCAAATCGCTGAACGTGATGTTGGTGTCCACGCACAGCCCTTCCACCTGGTGGAAGATCGGCGAGTGGGTCGCGTCCTGCGCGTCGTTGCGGTGCACCTTGCCCGGAATCACGATCCGCACCGGCGGCGGCTGCTGCTCCATCGTCCGCATCTGCACCGGCGAGGTGTGCGTGCGCAACAGCAGCCGGTCGCGCAGCGGCTTGCGTTCCTGATTCGCAATCACCAGCGTGTCTTGAGTGTCGCGCGCCGGATGCCCGGGCGGAAAATTCATGCTTTCGAAGTTGTAGAAGTCGGTTTCCACCTCCGGCCCCACGCCCACCGAGTAACCCAGCGCCGCGAACACGCTCACAATTTCGTTCATGGTGCGCGTGATGGGATGTTGAGCGCCGGTAAGCCGCCGCGTTCCCGGCAACGTGATGTCGATGGCTTCGCGGGCGAGCGCGGCATCGTTCGGGCCTGCGCCTGAGGCCCGCTCCAGCAGGCTCTCCACCATATCCTTTAGGACCTTGAACCGCTCGCCAACCGACTTCTTCGCTTCCGCCGGCGCGGCCTTCAGCCATCGCCCGGAAACCTCGTTCAGCCGGCCCTGCTTGCGTCCCAGCCAGCGCAGGCGGAACGCCTCCACGGCCTCAGCGGAGTCGAGCGCAGCCGCATCCTCCCGCGCCTGACCCTCCAGCGCCGCAAAGGCCCGGTCCAGCGCGCCGTCATCATACGACGACAGATTCGGAATCTCTTCATTTGCCATGTTCGTTAACTCGCAGAATAAATCACACCGCGGCGCGGCACTTTGCTTTGAGTTGCGTTTCCGGAAATCAGGAGCCCCAAAAAGCTAACGGCCTGAAGCTGAGCTCCAGGCCGTCGGTGAAAAGGGGCTCGTCAGCCTGGCTTATGCGGCTGCGCTGGCAAGAGCGGCTTTCGCCTGCTCCACCAGCTTGGTAAATCCCGCGGCATCATGCACGGCAATGTCGGCCAGGATCTTGCGATCCAGCTCGATTCCTGCCTTCTTGAGGCCGTTGATGAACTGCGAGTAGCTGGTTTGGTTCAGCTTGCACGCGGCCGAGATGCGCACGATCCACAGCGAGCGGAACTGGCGCTTCTTCTCGCGGCGGCCTTTGTAGGCAAACTTCAGGCCGCGTTCCACGGCCTCCTGCGCTGCCTGGTACAGCTTCGATTTCGTCAGGAAATAACCGCTTGCGCGTTCCAGAATCTTTTTGCGGCGGTCGCTCCGTTTGGTACTGCGTTTTACGCGGGGCATCTTCGTTCTCCGTTTTGGTTCCCGTGGGTTACGCGGCTGGAGGCAGGAGGGCCATTTCCGGCCGGGCCTCTTCACTCGCTCGTTCAAGCCTCAATCTCTCGGCAGCCTCAAATCCAGCTCGCCGGGGGCTCCTCCACCAGGAGCCCTGTTGCGCTCACGCGCAACGATCAGGCGTAAGGAATCATGCGCGCGACTTTCGCGTGATCGCCGTCCGACACAATCGCGCTCTTGCCCAGCTTGCGCTTGGTCTTCGGCGATTTCGACGAAAGAATGTGCCGCGTCTTCGTGTGGCCCCGCTTGATTTTGCCGGTGCCGGTCTTGCTGAAGCGCTTGGCCGCGCCCGAATGGGTCTTCATCTTGGGCATTTTCTTCTCTTGTGGGAGCCGGGCATCACCGCCCGGTCCGGATAAGCCTCGCCCGCGCAGGGACTTCCCCGCACTTGGGAGACTTCGATCAGTATACAGGAAGCCCAATATTCCGGCTACCCCGACTTCGACAGCGTCGTGCCTATGGATTATCCGGCCCGATCCCCTGCGCCGACTCCCCAAATGCCTTTTGAATGAACTGAATAATCCGCTGCCGCCCGTCGTACCCGTGCCACGGCTCCGGCGAGGGCCGCCCGTAGATCCCCACGGCCAGCGGCCCATGGTTCTCTCGCGGATACGTCACCAGCTCCACCGGCACGCCCTCCTGCCGCAGCGCCCGGTACATCTCCTCCGACTGCCCTAGCGGATCGGTCGAGTCGGCCTGTCCCTGGATCAGCAGGAACGGCGTCTTGGCACGCGCCGCGCCGCTCAGCGGGCTCTGCTTCCATGCATCTTCCATGTGCTCCCACGGCTTGCCGTAATACCACCGGTCGTACCACGAACCGCCCTCGGTCCCGTATTCACTGAACTGGTCGATCACCGGCGCGCCGCTGATGATGGCCTTGAACCGGTCTGTCTTGCCCTCCACAAATCCTGCCATCTCCCCGCCGTAGCTGTAGCCCATCAGCGCCATCTTGTCCGCGTCCAGCGGATAGTGCGCCAGCACGTAGTCCACTCCGGCCATGATGTCCTGGTAATCGCCGCCGCCCAGGTCATTCTTGTTCGCCGCCTCAAACTTCACCCCGTAATTCGACGAGCCCCGCGGATTCGGCCGGAAGATCGCCCATCCGTGCCCCAGCAGAAATCCGGCAAACGGATCGTAGCGGTTCTCGAACGCTCCGGCAGGCCCTCCGTGCACATCCACAACCAGCGGAACCTTTCCGTCCTTCGCCTGCGGCGGCAGATACAGCAATCCCTCCACCGTAAATTCGCCGCTGGTCCACTTCACCAGCTCCGGTTCAACGGCCTTCAGCCCCTTCGGCGCCAGCTCCGGCATGGGCAGCGCCGCACACGCGTCGCCCAGGTGCTCCGCGTAACACAATTTGCCCGGCGCGCCCCCGCTCTCCGCCATCCACACCCATCCCGTTTTCTTGCGATTGGTGTTCAGCCCGTTCACCACCGGCATGCCTAGGTCGATCGGCGCCGGCGGCTTGCTCCCATCCAGCGTCAGCCGCACCGGCGTTGCGTGCGTCCCGATACTTGCCTGCGCAATCACGGTGCCGTCCGCCATAAAATACAGCGGCCCAAATCCCAACTCCCCTGCGAATCCCGAGGACAGCGGAATCACCTTCTCCCCTGAGCTCTCCTTCGGCAGTGCATACAGCTCGTCGTATCCGGGCGGCGCATCTTCCTTCGTCGCGGCAGAAAATACGATGGCGCTCTCATCCGGCGCAAATGCAATATTCCCCACGGTCGGCGGAATCGCGTCCAGCTTCCGCGGGTTGACGGCGTTCTCGGCATCCACCACGAACGCCTGACCCGCCGGACCCAGGTCGCTCAGGTCGTTCATCGGCTCCGTAACCACCAGCATCTTGTTAGAGCTCGGCGACCATACCGCATTGCGCACATCCGGCGTCACGCCCGCCGCCTTCAAATCGCCATCCAGGGTTCCATCCGCCTTCAGTCCAACCAAATAAAGCCGCGTTCCGTGAATGTCGTGATTCACCCAGTCCGCGTCGGCCTTGGCATCCGTTTCCTTCTTCTCGCCCGGCGTCTCCGGATCGTTCGCCCACACCGCAAGCCACTTCCCATCAAACGAAATGTGATACCCGCCCACATCAATCGGCAGCGGCTCCGGCTTCTTCTCCTTATCCGCGTCCGGCTTTTTGTCGGCGTCCTTCTTCTCCGCTCCCGGCGGCGGAATCGCATCCTTCTCCTTCGACTGGTCCACCGCCGCCATCACCTTCAGGTCGTACGGCATGGCCTCGCCACCGCGCAAGTCGAGCCGAAACAGTTGCGTGTGCTCGCCGCGATGCGCCAGGAAGAAGATGGCGCTCCCATCCGGCGCCCACTGCGGTCCGCGCTCGCCGCGCTTGTCTGCCGGCGGCGAAAACGTCAACTGCCGCAGCGAGTCCTTATCGCCATTTGTCGCCACCACCCAGATGTGCGACTTGGCGCCGTCGGCAGTCGAGTCCGTCACTACAAACAGCACCTGTTTTCCATCGGGAGAGAGCTCGGCTCCCCCCATCGCCTTCAGGTGGCGCATGTCGTCAGTGGTGGGAAAATGCGGCTCGGCTGGCTTCGGCTCATCGGCCGCGCGCAGCATGGCGGAGAGGCTCAAAACGGCACACACACTCAGGCAGGCGGGGAACATCCGGCTCAAAAGCATGGCAACAGCATACACGCCTTCTAGCGGTCGTCGGCCCACGTTCCCGCGCCAGCGTTCAGCCGCCAGCGATCATGCCATTCCATCGATGCCGAGCCGCCCGACAGCTTCAGCGGAAGCCAGATGTAGGTGGAACTGGCCAGATCCTTCGCCATCCAGCGGTCGCCCATGTAGATGTACGTTGTCGCTTTGTTGCCCTTCACAGGCAGCACGAACGCAGTCTGCGAGTTGAACGTGTGCGTACCTGCAGGCGCAAAATCCGCCAGCGCAGACCACGGCCCCTCCAGCGCCGGCGCCGTCGCGTACTTGTTGTCATTGGTCTTCCAGCCGGACAGGTGCGAGCAGAACAGGAAATATCGGCCGTTGACCTTGATCATCGCCGGCGCTTCCATATCGTGCAGGACGGCCATCGCCCTGGTTACATGAAGATAATCGTCGGAAAGCGCGTCGATGCGCAGGCCGTGTTCCCGATCCTCGCTCAGCAGGTAAGCGGCTCCGCCGGAATCCTCAAACAGGCCAATATCGCGGCTCTGAAAGCCAAGCGGCCTGAAGCTGCCCCGATACGAATAATTCCCGCACACCGTCGGGCTGGTCGCCACGCCAACTTTGGCCTCCGCATAGTTGGCATCGTCGATGTGCATGTACATCACGTAAGTCCGCGTTCGGGCGTTGTAGAGGATCTTCGGACGCTCGACCACGCGGTTGGGGCCAAGATCGCCGGAAGGCTGAAGCCTCAGGGTGTCATTCACGAATTTCCAGTGCACCAGGTCGGCCGAGCTGTAACACGAATTGGCGTAGAAGGATGCGCCGTGGGATTTGTTTTCGCCGATCCAGTACCACAGCTTTCCCACCCGCAGAATGCCGCCTCCGTGCGCCTGCAGGCTCTCGGAACCTGCTTGCCTCGGCATTCCGGAAACGATTGACGGCGTGTCCGCGGCCAGACCGCCTGTCCATCCTGGCCGGGCAGTCGACGCCAGAAAAACCAGACCCAACCCAAGCAGAAAAACTATTTGTCTGCGCATACCCCGCCCAAAGTTTAGTACCACCAACGAAAGGGCGACCGCTGAGGGTCGCCCTTTGTCTCAATCCATCCAGGAATCGCTCTTCTACTGCCGCGCTACCGGTGCCTGCTGTTGCGGCGGTTGCGGTGGCGCCGCGGGCTTCGGCTTGGGCTGATCCTTCTTTGACGGCGCCAGGATCGCGTGCAGAATGGTTCCTTCCATCCGCGGCATGAACTCCACCACTCCGGCCTCGCCAATGTCCTGGATCAGCCGGTTAATGATTTTGTAGCCCAGCTCGCGGTGCGCCATCTGGCGGCCGCGGAAGCGCAGGCTCGCCTTCACCTTGTCGCCATCACCGAGGAAGCGGACCGCCTGGTTCTTCTTGGTCTGGTAGTCGTGTTCATCCACCGTCACTGAAAACTTCACTTCCTTGATGGTGATGACCTTCTGCTTCTTGCGCGCCGCGCGCTCGCTCTTTTCCTTCTCGTAAAGGAAGCGCCCGTAGTCCTGGATGCGGCACACCGGCGGCACTGCATTGGGCGAGACCTCAACCAGATCCAACCCGCGCTCGCGGGCGGTCCTCAGGGCCTCAAACGGGGCCATGATTCCAAGCTGCTCGCCGTTGTCGTCGATGACGCGCACCTCGCGGGCGCGAATGCGGTCGTTGATGCGAATAAAAGACTTGGCAGCTCGTTTATCGAATACGATGGTGCTCCTCCACTCCCGTCTCTGCTGGCTTTTCTACTCCGGCAGCCGGAACGCACCCCTGAGTATACCATTGGTTCGGTTGCATTTGTGCTCCGGGTTGGTGGGTCAGTTTTAAAGAGTATGGGCTTTAACCCCGAAGGACCACTTCGCGCAAACCGGCCCGCAACTTTATGCGCGAGCGGGCGCCGGCACTCGCGTTGAGCTCAAGGCCGTCCCGTTACGCAAGATACCGGGTCGGCTGCAGCTCCGCCGTCATCCCGCGCACTGAGCGCATGCCGATAAACACCTCGTCCACCGAAAGGCTCGCGTTCCCTTCCAGGTCCAGGCACCCCACCCGCCGCTCCGCGCACAGCGCCCTCGTTTGCTCTGACAGCCGCGGCGTGATCAGCACAGGCGTCGCGCCCGTCCTTTTGCTCTCCGCGCAGTTCTTCAGCTTGTTCAGCGCCTCGCGCACATGCTCGGGATCCCCGTCAGCCACGTTGCACACCAGTTCCCGCTTCCGCCCCAGCACATCCACGCTGGCCACAAAATCGCTGCGCCGGTGCGCCGGCTGAAAACGAATATCCCGCGGCTTGATGGACGAAACCTGGTGCAGAAGAGCATCCAGAGCCTCAGCCGCCCTGGTTTCCATTTCATTCGGTACACGCATTGCCTTCATGGAGATTCTCCTTTTTCTTGTGTCCCCGCCGGCAGTCAGGCTGATTCGGGGGAGAGTGCCGGCGGCCATTTCTGTGTGCCGTCTTCTGTTTTACTTCGTTGTCTTTTTTTTGCCCCAATGTCGCTAGAAATGGGACCGCAGCGCCGTTGCGTAGACCGTATAGGAATCTCCCCCGGCAGGATCCATTGCCAGGGTGATCGGCTTGCGATCTGTTTCGTCGCGCAGCGTTCTGAACTTCAGCCATCCGCACAACCGGGGATCCGCGATCTCCGGTTTGCCGTGCCAGAATTCGGGCGAGAGCTTGCAGTCGATTTCAAGATCTCCCAACCGCAGCATCACTCGGCTCACGGTCTTGGGAAAATAGCGCCGTACGTTGGCTGCGCCCACCCTCAGCCCCGTCACTTCATGCCCATTTTGCCGGGTTCTTACAACCATGACCCACCCGCTTTCGTGCGAGCGGTCGGGAGAATGAAGATCTCAGGACGAGCGCATGTTTTTCGATTATTTATCTGTGCCGATCTCTGACTTTGAATCCGACAGCCCACACCCAGGATTCATCTTCATCCTGCGCTACTTCATCCCTGGTGTCAAGAAGGATCGGGTAACTCCATTTACTAAGGGAGTTAGCTCATATTTTCTGGCCTTCCCCGCGCCAATCAAGGCTTTTTGTAACTTGCCTTACACAATTGCTGAGTACAGCCGGATGCCAACACCCGCACACGGTTGCACCATCCTTGCTGCTTCTCATGGGTCATCCTGGAGAGGTTCTCCCTCCAGTTCCCCATCCGCCCGCATCCCCGTCACGCGCGCACGAATAAATCGGTTTGCCTCCATCGCGCCTTCCAGCCAGATCGGCAGAAAGTTCCCCGTCAGCGCGGCGCACCGCCCGTTTCGCCGCTCCGGCTCAGCCGTGTGCAACGTAATGCACTCCACCTCCCTGCCCACAAACGCGCCCCGGTGCGTGCGGATCTTCGCATCCCGGATCGTCCGCAGCTCCGCCATCCGCTCTTTCACCACTTCTGCCGGCACCGGGGCTGCCTGGTGCAGTTGCCAGGCCCGCGTTCCCGGCCGCGGCGAAAACGGGAACAAGTGCAGGTAACCGAAGCTGAGCCGGGCAATAAAGTCGCAGGTCTCGGCAAACTCCTGGTCCGTCTCGCCAGGGAATCCCACCATCACATCCGCGCCCAGCGTCAGCTCCGGTCCCGCTGCCCGGAATAGCTCCGCAACCTTGTCTGCATAGTGCCAGGGACGATAGCGCCGATGCATCCGCCGCAGAACCGCGTCCGATCCCGACTGCAGCGGCAGATGCGCATGCCGCGCCAACCGGCCCCCACCAAACGCCCGCATCAACCCGATAAGCTCTCCGTCCCAGTCCATGGGTTCAATTGAGCTAAGCCGCAGCCGCGGCAAATCCGTCTCCGCAAAAATCCTCCGCACCAGCCCCGCCAGCGTTCGCGGGTGCCCCAGGTCCCCGGTGTTGGGACCTGGGATCCTAGAGTTTATGGAAACCAGATCCCGTCCCCACCGCCCCAGGTTGATGCCACTCAGCACCAGCTCGTTCCCGCCCGCCGCCACAAACCCGCGCACCTGCTCTAAAACCTTCTCCGCATCCAGGCTCCGCGACCCGCCCCGCGTCTGCGGAATCACGCAGAACGTGCACCGGTTGCCACATCCCTCCTGGATCTTCAGGTTCGGCCGAGTCTGCGCCCCCGGCACAACCTGCGCCTCCTCCAAAAACGAATGCGCAAACTTGTCGTCCACCCAAATCAACGCCGCCCCGATCTTCGCTCGCGACGCGATCGCCCGCACATCAACGAACCCATCGCTCGTTGGCCCGCTGACTTGCTGACTCGCTGACTCGCTGACCCGCTCGACAATCTGCGGCGCAAACGCCTTGTGGCTGTTGCCCACCACCGCGGCCACTCCGGGCATCGCCGCCACTTCCTCCGGCGCCCGCTGCGCGTAGCAACCCGTCACCACGATCCGCGCCGCCGGATTGCGCCGGTGCGCCCGCCGGATGAATGCGCGCGCTTCGCGATCTGCCTCCTCAGTCACGCTGCATGTATTCACGATCACCACGTCGGCAGCGGCGAGTTCCTCCACGCAAAATCCAGACGCGCGCAGCCGTTCGCCGATGGCCTCGCCATCCGCCCGCGCCGCGCGGCATCCGAAGTTTTCGACGTGGAACCCGAGGCTCACCCTTCTATTCTAGGCAATCCTGCAACTCTCATCGAGAACACCCCAGCCCTGTGCCCCGTCCATCGCGCAGGCTCCTCCGCGCGATGGGCGGGATTCGTGCCCGCTACTCCATCGATCCATCGTCCTCCGCCGGCAGCATCTGGTAGCTGACAAACGCGAAGTGCGCTCCGTCGGGCGCCCAGTTGGGCACGTTGTCCGTGCCCGATCCCCCCACAATCTCCACCAGGTCGCGAATCTTGCCGCTGCTCGCGTCCAGGATGCGCAGGGTCACATCCTTGTTGGCCGGATGTCCTGCGACATCGCCCGCATAGGAGAGGATCAGAATCGACTTGCCGTCCGGCGAGGGATGCGCCGTCCAGTTGCGCCGGTGGTCGAACGTCACCTGCTCAGCTCCGCTGCCATCCGGCCTCATGCGGAAGATTTGCATGCCGCCCGCGCGATCGGAATTGAAATAAACGTAGCTGCCGTCCGGCGAGTAATCCGGATCGTCGCTCGTCCCGCTTCCCGTGGTCAGTTGTTTTTCCGCGCCACCCTCCGCCGCAATCGCAAAAATGTTGATGCTGCCGTTCGCGGGGCGGGTGAACAGAATGGTTTTGCCGTCGGGCGACCAGCTATGGAAATACGAGTCCGGGTTTTCCGTCACCATGCGCGGCGCGCCGCCGCTTGCGAGAACAATGTAAACCCGCCGTCCCGGATGCTCGGGCACACTGCAGGTCATCGCCAGCCATTTCCCATCAGGCGACAGCCCGTGGCTCCCGGTGCAGCCCTTCGCGTCGCCGATATCGATCGCCGTAGCCTCGCCTCCCGTCGCCGGGATGGTCCAGATCTTCCCGCCGCGGTCGAAGATCAGACTCTTGCCATCGCGGCTCCAGTTGGGAGCTTCCATGTACCCCTTTCCGGTCGCGATCACAAACGCCATGCGCGCGCCGTTATCGATCGCGATGGTCTGGAGGGTGCTGTAAAGCGCTTTCGGCAGCGGTGTCGCCGGCGCACTCGGTGGCGTCAGCTCAACGTGAGAGAACGTGGCAATCTCCACCGCGCCATCCTGGTGCGCGCACACACCCAGCCCCGCGTAAAAGGGCTCCGCAAAATGCAGCTTGACCGACGCTCCGGCCTGGTGCAGCGGCTCGTCTTTCATGCTGACGAACAGCGTAATCGTGTCTCCGCGCTTCTCCAGGCGCACGGTCCTGGGCGCGCCCAGATCGAAGGCGATGTCCTGCGTGGTGTCGCCCTGTTTGCGCCGGTATTGCAGCGCCGTCTCGCCGTTCCCATGCACCGCCGCGTCCGCGTACATTGAATCCGGCTCCAGCGACTGCCGGAAGATCAGGAATGCTTTCCGATGGGGACTCGACGTGGCCGCCGCCGTCGCAAGCTCGATATCGGCCGTAAGCGAAAGGTCGCCCGACACCTTCTTCCACACCATGTGAAAGCCATCCGTGGTCGACCACAGGTTGGCCCCGGAAGATGCGATCGAATAAACACCGGTCGCCCGGTCAAAGGACGCCGTACCCGCCGGGTTCACAATCCCCACATCCGATTGGCCTTCGAACGCGCCCACCGCGCCATTCCGTGGACCCGCGCTCTCCTGCGCAACAACCCCACCTGCACAAAACAACGCCGCGGCCGACACCAAGGCCAGCCTACCCTTCCAGTTAGAGGTCATTTCCCGTCTCTCCTGATCAGACTATCCACTCTACGTCAGCCGGGATTTACGACGCCAGTTGCCGCCTTCCCAGGGAGGGAATCGCGGCCCACCGCCCCACTCCCCGCGCTTTTCTCAATCCAGGTTCGCTGCTAAGATAGATGAGTCACCCGTGGGGCTGTAGCTCAGCTGGGAGAGCGCCTCGTTCGCAACGAGGAGGCCAGCGGTTCGATCCCGCTCAGCTCCACCAATTCCCTCTCAATTCTTCGTTTCATCAGCCGTACGCCAACGTGCGCGCGCTTTCACGCCGGCGCCATCTCCGGCAACGCCCCCGCCGGTATCCGCGTCCCTTCGGCAATCCAGCGCACAACCGCCGGGCACACCGCCAACGCCGCAGGAGCGGCCATGCGCCCCATTCCGCTCACCATGGCGCGCGAGACCAGCGTGGCCAGCCTCATTCCCGGTCGCAACTGGCGGCGCAGAGTCTCCTGATACGCCCCCGCGGACGCCTCCGCCATGAACATCTCCGCAGCGAGTGCTCCGGAGTGCAGCGCGATCGACATCCCATCGCCGGTGAAGCTGGGAATCACGGCGGCCTGGTCGCCCACGCGCCAAAGCCCATCCCGCGCCGCCCGCCCGCCGGCGAGCAGTCCATACGGAATCGGCGATATGGCCAGTGGCCGCTCCAACAGCGGCTCTGCGCCACTCAAAATATCCGCCATCGCCGAATTGCCCTGCTCAATTTCTGACAGCAGCTCAAACCGCCCCTCGCCGCGTTGCAACCGCGAGCGCCGCACAACAAAGCACAGGTTTGCCAGGTCGCCCTCCACCAGGCAAAGCCCGCCGTAGCCGCCGGCAAACAAAAACAGCGCCATCAATCCGCGCAACGCCTCGATCTGCGCCGCCCCGAGCCGCCAATGCATTTTGAACCCGACCAGGTCATTCTGCGTGCCGGCCGGCCGCGCCCATCCGCGCAGGTCGTGCTTGCCCGTGGCCAGAAACGCGCTCCGCGCCTCAAACTGCGCGCCATCGGAGCACTCGGCCACCCATCCGCCGGGCCCCCCGCTGAGTTGCCGCACCGCGAATCCTCGCTGCACCGCGGCTCCCGCATCCCCCGCCCGCTCCAGCAGCGCCTCGTCCAATGCGGAACGCGAAAGCGACAAGGCCGGGAACGGCAGCTCCACTTCAATCGCCCGCCTACCCTTCAGCACCCGCAGCCGACCGATGCTGGCCGCGCCCAGCGCCAATGGATCGACGCCGGCCTGGCGCAGATACGCCACGGCTTCCGGCGACAAAAACTCGCCGCACACTTTTGCGTGCGCCGCGACTTCGCGCTCCACCAGCATCACCTGCCGTCCCGCGCGGGCCAGGCGCAGCGCCGCCATTGAGCCGGCCAGTCCGCCTCCGATCACCAGGCACTCATACTGCGCCGCGCCGCTCATGCTTTGCTCCGGCTGACGCAGAGACGCGCCGGTATCCAGGCCTCGATGGCGACTTCGTCTTCGCGGAGTCCTGCGCGGATACAAAGGTCGCGCCAGTCGGCAGGCTGAAACGCGCGCGCGATAGACACCGGCCCGTCATGCTGCACGAAAGGATGCAACCGGAGAGCGCGCGCCAGCCAGCCGAAGAGATGATAGGGAATCGGCGCGCGAGAAAGATCGTTGATGAACCAGCCCAACGCGGCCTCCTGCTCCATCCAACCGAGAAAACGCACCAGCTCGCCGTCCGGAAGATGATGCGCGACCAGCGAGCTCATCACCAGATCGGGCGACTCCGCACGCGAATACCCAAAAACATCCCCTTCCACCCACTCAATCCGTCCTGGCCCGTTCGCCGCCTCGCGCGCGACGGCGATGCAATCCGGATTTGCATCCAGACCGGTCAGCTCTGCGCGAATCCCGCGCCCGCTCGCCCATCGCTCGATCCGGCGCAGCTGGTCTCCGTTGCCGCAGCCCACGTCGAGGATGCGAACCGGCCGCCCCACTCGCTCCAAATGCAGGCTTGCGAGCCAGTGGACCGTGGGCCGATATCCCAGCAGCAGCCGATTGACGCGCGCCATGTCCCGAAGGCACCCGCGCAGTTCATCCCGGCTGCACGGCTCATCCATCTGCTCAGGCAGATCTTCCGGTTGCGTCCGTCGGGTGAAGTCGATGCGGCTACGCGGCATGAAAGAGCATCGTCTCCGCGGTAACGCCCGGCCCGAACGACATGGCGCATCCCTGTTGCCCGCGCTGCGCCGCCGCCAACACCTGCTCCAGCACAAACATCACCGTCGCCGACGAC
>CAWBIG010000025.1:0-13404 GCA_963788435.1 uncultured Acidobacteriota bacterium
CCTGCTCGGTAATCCCGGCGCCGGTCGTCCCTTCGGCATGGACTGGCTCAACCCCGCGCAACAGCAAGAGCTGCGGTTCCTCTCCAACAACCCCTCCACGGCGAACACCGAAGGCGAGGGCTGCTCCCTCAACCAAAGCATGCGCCAGGTAAACGCCGCTGGAAACCTTGGCGCGCGGCCGTTGCGGGTGCTGGTCAACTCTGCCCCGTTCCCTTCTCCCGGCCCGCAGTATGACCAGGCCACAGCGAACCTCAACGACTTCTGGTTCCATCAGCTCCAGCCGCGGCTGGCGGCACTGTCAACCGGGGGAAAGCTCGTCGCCGGAGACAAGGCGGAGAGCGCCGATTCGGTCGTCGCCAACGTGCGGGAGGTCGTAGGCGAAGTGCGCGCCACGGAACAGCAAGCAACCCGCCCTGACCGCTGATCCCCCGTTCCCTCGTTCCCTCGTCAACTGCCTTTTCGTCCCACATCGCGGTAAAACCGCAACCTGTGGAAAACTTGTCAAGCCCTCCTCTGAAAAAAAGTCTGTAAGTCCCTTTCCCATCAACGCAAAATAGTTGGTCCAAACGTGCAGTCTTAAGTATTCAAAGTCCTAGAGTCTTATTCATAGCCGGAAAACTACGCTCTGCTACGCTCCGCTTTCTCGAGCGCAGCCCTCCCTTTCGAACTTGAGAAAAGGGGGCGTGGCAGTGGTGTGTCTTCCGGCCGGCGGCGAAGCGCGTTGGACATGGCGCGCTTCGCCGCAACTTTTTTCACCGTCCGCCGCGCGGCAAAACCGCCCTCGCGGACAGAAAGCGAATTGTCATGGCAAGCATTCTCGTAAGCATTGAAAAGGGCATTCAAATCGGAGCCGAGGACGCCCTCAAGTGGATCGCCGGCACCAACCGCGCCTTCAAGGCCGCGCCCTCCGTCATCGCCGCGCTGGGAACCCTCATTGGGGAACTCGACAAGCCCATCAGCGACCTGGCAGCCGCCGCGTCAAACCCACTCAACATCAGCATTGACATCCAGACCGCCCAGGACCTGAAGACCGTCTGGCCCGATGTCAAGCAGTTCCTCACCACCCTCGGCGTCAAGTTCTGACGCAAAGCAGAAAACAGTGAAGAAGTGAAGTAGTGAATGAGTGAAGAGGTGAACCGGCCAGGAAGTGAATGAGTAAGAAGTGAACGAGCGATTAGCGCCCTTCACTTTTTCACTCCTTCACTCATTCACTCCTTCACTAACTCACTCCCACACCGAAGCCTTCAAGGAGCACGACCATGAACTCGCTCTGCAACATCTGGCAGCACCCGCGCACTTCAGTCGCGGCCTGCTTATAGCCGCTCTCACCATCGCCGGAGTTTTGTCGCAGCAGGGCATCACCCTCGGCCACGCCGGAACCGGCAGCGTGGTATCGCTGGCCGCCGGGCTCGCCACCGCATTTCTAGGCTTGCTGGCCCGCGACCCCGGCGAACCGGCGTCCGCGTCCAACCCTCAATCCAGCTCTCAACCGCAGTCGTGAAAAGCAGTGCGCATTTGTGTGCAGTTTTAGGGCCTAACCCGATCAATCCATTGGACATCGCCGTTTTTTATTTGCGCGCATGCGCGCCCGGGTCGGCTTCCTGAGCCAGGAACAAGGGGCAAGAAGCTGGACGCCAGCAATGCCTGCAGATTCTGTGCATTTTGAGAGCTTAAATCCATCAATCTGCAAGACATCGCCGTTTTTTATTTGCGCACGGCAAGAGGTTTTCTTGGTCCCTAGGTCCCTTGGTCCCTTGTTCCCTGCCTCTATCGCAACGACGCCGTCTGTTCCTGGGCTTCGCCCAGGGTCAGCCGCACCGTCATCTGCCGGTGCCCGCGGATCACCGTCACGGACACGGTGTCGCCGGCCTGGTGGTGGTCCATGATGGCGCTGATGTCCTGCGCGTTGGTCACCTCCTGGCCGTCGATGGCGACGATCAGGTCGCCGCCGATCATGATGGGCTGGTTGCCCAGGTAAGCCTGCTGGTTGCCGCCGCGCAGGCCTGACCGCTCCGCTGCGCCGCCGGGAATCACCCGCTCGATCAGCACGCCGGAGTTGTCGCCCAGCCCCATCTGCTGCGCCAGGTCCGGTCCAATGGGCAGCGACACGATTCCCATCGACGGCCGCCGCACGCGCCCGTAGCGGGTCAGGTCCGCCAGCACCGCCTTGGCCGTGTTGATGGGGATGGCAAAGCCGATCCCGGACGACTGCTCCGCGCCGTTCGACGCGATCATGGTATTGATGCCGATCACGTCTCCATGCGAGTTCAACAGCGGTCCGCCGGAGTTGCCCGGATTGATGGCGGCGTCGGTCTGGATGGCGTCCTCGATCGGCGCGCCTTCGGCCCCACGGACGGAGCGAATGGAGCTGACGATGCCGCTGGTCATGGTTCCCGACAGTCCAAATGGGTTGCCGATGGCGTAAACCTTCTGACCAACCTCAATGCCGGAGGAGTCCGCCAGCGTGACGGGCTGGAGGTCGGAGGCATCGATCTGCAGCAGCGCCAGGTCGTGGGTCTTATCTGAGCCGATGACGCGCGCCTGGTAGCGGTGCTTGTTGGAAAGCTGAACCTCGATGCCGCGGTTGGCGCCTTCGATGACGTGGTAGTTGGTCAGGATGTGGCCGGCTTTGTCCAGAACGAACCCCGAGCCCTGGCCCTGCTGCGGCACCGAGCCATAGAAGAAGTCGAACACCAGCGCGGTGGAGGTGATGTTGACCACCGAGGGCACGACTCGCTTGTAGACGCCAATGTTGTTCAGTTCCTCGGCGTCGAACGCGGGAGCGGCGTGAGCCTCGGTCAGCTCCAGCGGGCCGGTGCTGTGCCCGTCGATGATGCCGAGATGCTTCAGGTCGCCGGGCAGGTGAGCCGTGATGTAGGCGAATCCGCCCACCAGCAAAAGCACCAACAGAACCGGACGAAGTTTCATAAGCATCTTGGCCTTTCTCAACATCGGGAGTGCGGAGGGAAACGGGGGTGACCGTCCGCTGGGTTTTCCCTATTTTAAAGAACCGGATGCGGCGCGTTGGTTGCTTTCCGTCTTGAACCGCTGCCAGATTTCCGCAACGCTGGCCTCCAGCGAGGCAATGCCGCCGGTGTTCTCGAGGACGAAGTCGGCGCGCGCAGCCTTTTCCGCGTCGGGCATCTGCAGCGCCAGGCGCCGGCGGGCGTCGGCGATGGCGGCATCCCGGGCTGCGCCGTCGAGCTTGAGGCGGTCCACGTAGCGGGCGATCTTGAGCTCATCTGGAGCGGTAAGTACGAGGATGCGGTCGAAGCGGTTCCGCCAGTCAGCTAACACGCCTTCCGATTCGCCGCGGGCTCGGGCGTCGCGCTCCACCTCGAAGATGAGGGCGGACTCGACCACGGCAACGGCGGCGGGATCGCGGGCGAAGACAGCGTCCATCCAGCGCTGCTGCGCGGCGATCACGGCGGGATGGACGATGGCGTTCAGGTCCTTCAGCCGGCCTTCGGCAAAGGCGAACTGGGCGAGGCGAGCACGGTCGAGCCGGCCGTCGGCGCGGACTATTCCGGAGCCGAAGGTGCGGACGATGTCGTCGTAAACCTGGTGGCCCGGTTCCATGAACTGGCGTCCCAGTTCGTCGGCTTCAATCACCTGGGCGCCGAGGGCGCGGAGCTGCGCGGCAACAGTGGATTTGCCGCTGCCGAGACCGCCGGTGAGACCGACCCTCAGCATGGGCGGCCGCCTCGCGAAAGTGAAATCACGTAATCATCGTAGAACAGTGACAAGGGGCTAAGGGACCGAGGGACGTGAGACAAAATGAGCAGTTCGCTGCCGAGTTGACGGGCGACTGCACGTTACCTTGGTCCTTAGAGGATGCTCATACCTTAGTAAAGTCTCATAGATTAACACCGATAACGTCGTCGTATTGGCTCTTCCAACCCGGACGAGAAGGGAAATTCATGCGACTGACATTTCTATCCTCTGCGCTGCTTTTGACTGCGCTTGCTGCGGCTGCCCAAACCGCCGGACCGCTTCCCGCGGGACCGGGCCACATCGTAGTTCCGCAGTCCGGCAACGCATTGTCTTCCGACGCCGGATTACGCGCTCACACACTCTACAAGATCCTGGTGCCGCCGGGACGTCCGGCCGATGAGCCCGGGTTTGCCGCGGCTGAGCACTCCGAGGCCAATGCCGAAAAAGCCGCCCCTCGCTTGACCACGCAGCCCATCAACGGATACGTGGCGGAAACGCCGGCCTCCCTGGCCTGCATCTACGGCCTCACCGTTGCCAGCAGCGGTTGCAATCCGTTGACACTCACCGCGGTGGCCACGGGCGGATCCAAGGCGATTGCAATTGTGGACGCTTACGATTATCCGACGGCGCTGGCCGATCTTACCGCCTACTCGAAGCAGTTCGGGCTTCCCGCGCCCACCTCGTCCACCTTCACCGTCGCCTACGAAGGCACAGCCAAGCCTGGTCCCGATCCAATCTGCGGCGAGTATGGCGGATGGGACTGCTGGGCCGCCGAAGAGGCGCTCGATATCGAGATGGCGCATTCCATGGCTCCTTCAGCCCACATCTACCTGGTGGAAGCCAACTCCAATTCGAACGCCGACCTATTTGCGACTGTGAAGAAAGCGGCTGCCCTGGTTGCGGCCGCCGGCGGAGGTGAAGTTTCGATGAGCTGGGGCGGAGGGGAATACTACGGGGAGACGTCAGAGGATTCGAACATGACGGGCACGAACGTCGTATTTTTCGCTTCTTCCGGCGACGGCGAAGGGACGTACTACCCGGCCGTCTCGCCCAACCTGGTGGCGGTGGGTGGAACGACGATTGCGCGCAATCCTTCCACGCTTGCCTTTGAAGCCGAAATCACCTGGGACCAGACCGGCGGAGGGTTCAGCGCTTACGAGCCGCGGCCGTCTTACCAGAGCTCGGTTTCCGCTATCCCCATCTCCAGTCGCGGAGTGCCCGATGTAGCCGCTGTGGGCAACCCGTACACAGGGGTATGGGTCTACATGTCGTTCGACAACACCTACGAGGGCACGCTGTATCCGTGGAACATATTTGGCGGGACCAGCGTGGCATCCCCGCTGTGGGCCGCAATCGTGAACCATGCAGGGCACTTCAGCGCATCCACATCCGCAGAACAGACCCTGATATACGCCAGCGCAAAAACGGCTGCCGATTTCCGCGATGTCGCAATCGGAACCTGCGGTTACTACGAAGGCTACCTGGCTGCAACGGGATGGGATCCGTGTTCCGGCAACGGTGCGCCGCTGGGGACAGCGGGCAAATAAGCTCCTTGTGCAAATGTTTTGCGGCTCTGCTGCCGACCAAGAGCGGAGCCGCTTTTTTTGCGTTTGAAGACGGAGGCGTCAGTGAATCACAAGAGGCCCCGCCGCATTTTGGCGGCGCGGACGGCCACCGGAAGATTGGGCTGGCAGGCCGGTCTCTCCAGCGGCCTGCCGGTGGCAGGCGCCTCGCAGTAAAACCAGCTTCCGTTGCGCTCCGCGTAAACGTAAAGGGCCGATTCAGAAACCACTGACTCGGGTTCGGAGTCCTTTGCCATTGCATGGACCGCGTTCCGGGTGACGCGAATTGCAAAGCGTCCCGGCGAATCCGCCCCCAGAAATTGAATATCTTCGTCGTAATTATCCGGGTCGCAGGGATCGTTGAGCGCCGCGCACACGTCGGGGTGTGGCATGGAAGCCTTGTGTTCTCGCGAAAACGCAGCACGCAGGCGATCACCTTTGGGGGGATAGAGCTCCTGCGCAGCGCCGATACGGACATCCGCCAGCATAATGCGTTCCGGGTGTGTGGATGCAAAATGGATCATATTCTCAATAAAAATCACCTGGTCGGGCGCGATCTCGTGGAAATCGAAGCCGTAGAGGACTTCGACCAAGTTCAAATTATGATCTGCGGCCAGAACGGTGTTTGCCGACGGGGTGTTGTGAAAAGAGAAGAGGATGTAGTTGCGGGTAAAGTCTATGCCATCCGGCGAACCGCAGCACATTTCGTCATCCGTTTTGAGATCGCGCCGCATGATCGTGCCGGTAGCTTCATCGTAGCGGATGATCTGCGGCGAACCCTCGAGAGTATTGTTTTTGCCGACTCGCACGGAAGCGACATATGTGAACCCCGCATCAGTGGCGTGAGCGGCGTTGATGGTCTGGGCCAGATCGGCAGCGCTGAAGGAGTTTGTGGGGACACTAGCTGCGTGGAGTTCTTCAGCGAGCGTCTGCGCGGCGCATGGGAGGGCCGCGCAGATGAAAACGAGGATTAGAGTGGTTCTCAACATGTAAGCCGCTGGGGCTAAGGCCCGGATTCTTGATAGAGTGCGTGTGCGGCACGACTGAAGTCGTGCCCTTTCAAAGCAGTGTCTCTCGATCACGAGATGCCCCGCCGCATTTTGGCGGCGCGGACGGTGTTGGACATCAGCATGGCGATGGTGAGCAGGCCGACGCCGCCGGGGACGGGCGTGTAAGCGCTGGAGAGCTCGAAGGCGGCGGGATGGATGTCGCCGACGAGGACGGAGCCGCGCTTGGCGAAGGCCGCTTCGCGTTTGGCGTTTCCCGCAAAGAATCGGTCGAACTCCTCGCGCTTGTCGATGCGGTTGATGCCTACGTCGATGAGCGTCGCGCCGGGCTTGACCATCTCCGGCGTGATGAAGCCGGGACGGCCGATGGCGGCGACGAGGATGTCGGCCTGGCGCGTAACGGCGCCGAGGTCGCGGGTCTTGGAATGGCAGATGGTGACGGTCGCGTTCTCATGGAGCAGGAGCATGGCGGCGGGTTTGCCCACGATGTCACTGCGTCCGACGACGACGGCATGCTTGCCGGAGATTGGAATCTGGCTGCGCTTGAGGATTTCGATCACTCCGGCCGGCGTGCATGGCGCGAGCGCGGGACGGCCGGCCTGGAGACGGCCGGCATTGACGGGATGAAAGCCGTCGACATCCTTGGCCGGATCGACGGCGTCGAGGAGGGTCTTGGCGTCAACCTGTTTGGGCAGCGGAAGCTGGACGAGGATGCCGTCGACGTCGTCGCGCGCGTTGAGGCTCGCGATGAGGGCGAGCATCTCCTCGGTGGTGACGGTGTCGGGCGGAGTGATGAGGTCGGAGTAGAGGCCGAGCTCGGCGCAGGTCTGGACCTTCGAGCGGACGTAGATTTCAGAGGCGGGCACGTGGCCGACGAGGACGGCAGCGAGACCTGGACGGATGCCGAGAGCGGAGAGGGATTGCACTTCGGCAGCGACTTCCTGCTTGATCTGGGCGGAGGTGGCTGCGCCATCGAGGACTCTAGGCATGAGGGCTCCAAGGAATATGGTAAGGCAGCGGAGTTGGCGGGATTAGCAGGTCAGCGAGCCAGCAAAGGAGCGTGAGGGTGCATCCTTAAGAGAGGAGGTTGGCGGGTATGGGAATACAAATTGGGGCAAAGCCGGATGCGGGGTTCGAAGACCCGATCGGAATGCTGAGGGATTGCCACCGGCGCATCGAGCAGTTTCTGGGCATTCTATGCACGGTGGCAGAGCGTGCGCGGGGCCGGGCACTCACAGGCGAAGAGACTGCCGCGGTGCAGGCAGCGGTAGCGTATTTTCGCGCGGGCGGGCGGCGGCACAACGCGGACGAAGAAGAAAGCCTGTTTCCGCGGCTGCGGGCAAGCGGAAATGTGGGCGATATGAGCGAGCTGGAGCGGGACCATCGCGATGCCGAGGAACTGCACGCGCGTGTGGAGGAGCTGTACGCCGACTGGGCGGCACAGGCAGCCCTGGATGCAGAAAAACAGGATGAGTTGGCGGCGGCGAGCGAGGGCCTGAAGCGGCTGTACGCAGCGCATATCGAGCGGGAGGAGACGGTGGTGTTTCCCCGGGCGGAGCGAGCGCTGAACGCGGAGGCGATTGCGGAAATAGGTATGGAGTTCCGGGCGCGGAGGGAATGAGAAAGGCAGGGAATAGGGAGTTGGGAATAGGAATAGATAAAGGACTAAAGGACTGTAGATATGCGGGGTCTTGGGTGCTTCCTCTGCGTGATCCTCGTTGGGTTACATGCCGGGGTGAGACAGGTCGCCGGCGTGGGGGACTAGCTGCATATAGACCTCGCGGGGGAGATCGGATTTCCAGTGGTTGGTGACGCGGGCGTAGAGCACCACGCCGAAAAACAGATAGGCGACAATGCAGGCGACGGCGAAGGGCGATAGCGCGCGGCGGGCCCAGCGCGCAGCCGGCTGGACGGTTTTGCGCGGAGGCAGAGCGAGCTGAAGAGCGTCCTGCGCGGGGCAGACGGCGATGCAGGTCATGCGGGCGCTGCACTCTGCGGAGCCGATCTGGAGGAGCTTGTCGACGGGGAGCGCTGCGGGGCAGGCGTGCGCGCATTTCGCGCAGTCAATGCAGGCCTGCTGGTCGCGGCGGATCTTGATGGGGCTGAGCAGTGAAGCGATGCCGAGCAGCGCGCCGTAGGGGCAGAGATAGCGGCACCAGAAGTGTTGAACAAAGACGGAGAGAACGACCAGAACGCCGATGAGGATGGCCGCGGTGAGGCTCATCTGGCGGAAGAAGTTGAGCATCCTGACGTCGACCATCAGGCCGTAGGGAGTTTGCATGAAGGCTTCAAGGCTTTCGGCGGTCATCTGGCCGATGAGGAAAAGGAAGAATCCGAGCAGGATGTATTTGAGGCCGCGGAGGGGGATGTCGAGCCAGCGCGGCAGGCGGAAGTTGCGGCCGAAGATGCGCCGGCCGGTGTCGGCAAGAAACTCAGAGAATGTGCCGACGGGGCAGAGCCAGGAGCAGAAGGCTTTTTTAAGCAGGACGCTCATGAGCAGAAACGATCCGAACAGGAACATGGCTGCGGGATGAACCTGAGGGACGCGGCCTGTGGCTAAGAAGTATTTCAGGTTCATGAGGCCGGCGATGGGCAGCCAGCCTTCGGCGCCGGCGGGACGCGAGACGTAAAGGCCGGTGCCGCCGCGCTCGTAATAGCGAACCCAGAGATAGAACTGAATGCTGAGCCAGGCGTTGAGCGCGACAAATGCGCCCTGAACGAAGTGGCGGATGCGCTGGGAGCGGTCTGGGCGGAGGCGGCGAACCAGCTTCTTTTTCTCATCCGGATTGTGCGGCGCGGCGGCGGTGGCCATGAGTTCCCCCGGAAAGATCAAGCCTACGGGGAACGGGGCATTGGCCCAATGACTTATGTCACAGCGGTTTGATGGAAAGTGGACCGATCGATGTCCCGGTCCCAGGTCCCAAAACCGGGGACCTGGGGCACCCAGAGTTTCTATTTGGCGCTCTCGGCAGGGCGCGGGTGCGGAGTGGTGCTGCCTTCGGTCATGCCCAACACCCACTTGACGGCTTCAAAGTACATGGTGCGGATGTCGGGATCCTGCCACGACTCCTCGGTGTGGCCGAGCGTGGAGTAGAACACGCGGCCCTTGCCGTACATCTTGCTCCAGGCCACGGCGAAATCGTGATCCTGGCGGTGGATGCGGGGGTTGTTGGAGTAGTCGAGCAGGTTGGGGTCGAGTGAGAGCAGCACGTTTACCTTGTCGCGTGACCAATCCTTGGGCTGATAAATCTCGTCGTACTTCACAAATTCGTGGGGGAAGTGGCGGACGGCGGGGAAGGTGGGATCCTCATTGACGATGGGCGCCTGGAAGGTGAACCAAGGGTGCTGGTCGAACCAGCCGCCTATCATGTCGCCGTACTCGGGCCAGGTGTAGTTGGTGTCGAGCGCCGCGTGGATACCGACGAAGCCCTTGCCGTCGTCGTGGATGGCCGAGATCATGTCGGCCTTCTGGCTCGCGTCCATATCGAGTTCGCCGGTGGTGCTGCAAAAGACGATGGCGTCAAAGTAGGTCAGGTTTTTGGCGTTGCGCGTGCCGAGGGACTTTTTGGTGAGGAGTTCCGTGTCGGTGCGCAGCTCCGCATCCCAGAGGCCACTCTGCTGGCCCATATCGAAGATCGCGGTCATGCATGCGGAGATGGAGTCGTGCTCCCAGCCCTTGGTTTGGCCGATGACCAGCACATGCTTGAGATGGATGGTCTTGGCGTGTGGCGGAGGGGGCATTTCATCGCGCGTGGTGACCTGAGCACAGAGAGTGGCGGCGAAGGCAAAGAGAGCGAGAGACGAAACGCAGAACGCGGCAAAGATATTGCGAGACAGGCGCACGGAAGCTCCTTGAAAGCAGGAAGTAGGGAATAGGGAGTAGGGAGTAGAAAGCGAAGCCATCCCCACTCGCGGGTGCGGGAGCAGTGTAATTACGGATGCTTCGGGCACGCAACAGTGAAGCGTGCTCGAAGCACGCGTGGGTCATACGGCGGTGCGTTCCGGGCTTTCGCGCGGCCGATCGCGGAGGGGAAAGCGGAATGCGATGCGGCGTTCGGAATCGCGCTCGACGGCACGGCGGCGGCCGATGAGCAGTTCCACGGCGCCGATATTTCCGCAGACGCGGTTGGTATCGCGATCGACAACCATCATGCGCAGGACGCCGGTGGTGGCCATCTCTTCGGCGACGGCGCGGCAAGTCTGATCGGTGTAGGCAAAAACCTCGGGCTGCGATTCCCGCGTCGGCTCGGCTTCCGGCAGGGGCGACATGACTTCGGCCACGAGAACGGTTTCCAGCGGATCGACGCCGTACTCGCGCGAGAGGTGATAGCCGCGGCGGGCGAGCTTTTCCGTCAGGATGGAGCGCGGCATGAGGAGCGAAGTAACCAGATATGCGGCGGTGCAGGCCAGCACCAGCGGCAGCAGCGCCGAAAAACCGTGGGTGAGTTCGAGCGAGAAGAGTATGGCGGTGAGGGGGACGCCGAGCGCTCCGGAGAGCATGGCGCCCATGCCCATCAGGGCCCAGACGGCCTGCGACTCGCCGCCGAGATGCGCGAGTTGAGCGAAGCCTTCGCCAACGGAAGCGCCGATCATGAGCAATGGCGCGAGCACGCCGCCGGAGGTCCCGGAGCTGAGCGAGAAGGCCCACATCAGCGATTTGCCGATGAGGATGCCGAGGATGAGGGCGAGCGGCGCGTGGCCGCGCAGCAGCTCGGCGATGTTGTCATAACCGACGCCGAGGCCGCGGGGAAAGAAGAAGCCGCCGATGCCGACGCCGAGGCCTCCGATGGCGGGCCACCACATCCAATGGACGTGGAATTTCACAGAGAGGTTCTCGAACTGGTCTTCAAGGCCGTACATGAGGCGGCTCAAAAATGCGGCAGCGAGGCCGACGACCAGGCCGAGCGGAGCGGCGACGAGCATCAGCGGCTCCAATCGCGGCATATGGCTGAGCACGACAGGGAAGAGCGGGCCGGGACCGAGCCAGTAAATGCGCAGCAGGTCGGCCACTACGCTGGCCGCGGCAACGGGCACGAGCGAGCGCGGACGCCACTCGAAGAGGAGCAGCTCAACAGCGATGAGGATGCCGGCGATGGGCGTGGCGAAGGTGGCGGACATGCCCGCGGCGGCGCCTGCCACCAGCAGCGTGGTGCGCTCGTTGTCGCTGAGCTTGAGCCATTGCGCGATCCAGGAACCGAAGGTGCCGCCGGTCATGATGATGGGGCCTTCCGCGCCGAATGGCCCGCCGGAACCGATGGCGATGGCGGCCGAAATGGGTTTCAGGATGGCAACTTTGGGCTCGACGCGCGCGCCGCGGAGGAGGATGGCTTCAATGGCTTCAGGGATGCCGTGGCCGCGGATTTTGTCGGATCCGTAGCGGGCCATGAAGCCGACGATGACACCGCCCACCACGGGAACCCAGGGCATGATCCACGGCGACCAGGTGGAACCGGCGGGGCCGACCATGGCGATGCTGAAGCGGTGGTAATAGAAAAAGTTGGTGCAGAAGGCGATGGCGCGCAGCAGAAAGACCGCAAGGGCTGCGGCGCCCGCGCCGATGACGAGGGCCACGGCGCTGAGGAACCATACGCGGCGGTCGACGGTGAAATCGCGCAGGGCGGAGGGACGGGATTTCATCGGGCGGCCTCCGCGGCGTGGCGCTGGATGTGCTGGAGGGTGCGCACCAGGCTGGGCGCTGCCTCAATGAGCTCGCGCGCATGTTCTCCGGAAAGCTTGGCCAGGACGCGATGGCCTTTGCGCGTGACGCGAAGAATGGCGCGACGGCGGTCGGCGGGATCTTCCCTGCGCTCCAGCAGGCCCTCGCGCACCGAGCGGTCCACTAGCTCGACGGCGCTGTTGTGCTTGAGGCCGAGGCGCTCGGCGGCGTAGGCAATGGTGACGTTGGCTTCGTCCGGGGCGCCGGCAACCTGGAGAAGCAATTGATGCTGTTGCGGCTGGAGGCCGGCTTCGATCGCGGCCTGCTCGCTGAAATGGAGGAACCGGCGCAGCTCGAAGCGAAAATCCGCCAGAGTGCGAATCAGGGGATCGGGAATGCTGGTTTCTGTTGCGGTGCTCACATTTATATCGTAACACGATATAATGAAGCCCGCGCGACAGCCGGTCTGGTGACCGGCGGTGCAACATCGCTTTGCGCGCGCTCGAAAAGGCGTTTGCCTGTCGTGGCGGCGGGCGGGTAGACTTTTGATCGACTCTTCCGCACGAGAAGATGTTTACTCCAACAACTAGAGTTCCGCGCGCGCCGCAGTTGATCCAGTACACCCTGGGGAGCAGGGGCAGGGAGTGGAAGACGCCGCTGCGCCGGCGCCAGCTTGCAACGCGGGATTGAAGGAATCGAAGGGTGAAGCGAGATCGGGTGAGGATGTGCGCAGCAGTGCTGGTGGGAAGTGCGCTACTGTTTCAAATTGGACTGAGACCAGCAGACGCGGCACAGCAGAGCGTGACAGCGGCCGCGAAGGCGCCGCCGGTAAATGCGCAGAGCGATCCCGGAGCGGCTTCATACGCCGAGCACTGCGCCATTTGCCACGGACCGCAACGCCAGGGGAATCTGCCGGAGATTCCGCCACTGGTTGGGATCAGCCACAGGATGATTCTGTGCATGGTAAGAAGTGTTGGGCTATACGCTGGCTGGCCCCATCGCCAACCAGGTCCTGATTGCGCAATGGTTTCAGAGTGCGACGCGGACGGGCGATGGGTTACGCGTACCTTGGATTGGGTCTTGGCGGAGTGGTTGCTCCAACGATGGTCAATTCCCTGATCGGCGCATTTGGTTGGCGGGCTGCTCTTCAAGCGATGGGAACGGCAGTTCTCCTGGTTCTGTTTCCAGTGGGAATCTGGCTGACACGCTCGATCGGGCTGAGATGGGCCTTTTGCCGGATGGGCCGGGTGCAGTTCTCGGACAATTTACCCGCGCGGACTCGCCGGCTAACGTCGATGTGAAGCCAGCGATCATGACAGCGAATTTCTGGCTGATTATGGTTGGGATGACGCTGGTGATCGGGGCAATCAACGCCGTGATCCAGAACTACGTTCTTTTCCTGAAGGACCAGGGTTACTCGACGGCCACTGCCTCTCACTTTATGTCAGCGCTGCTCGCAGCCAGC
>CAWBIG010000026.1:0-35846 GCA_963788435.1 uncultured Acidobacteriota bacterium
GAACTGTGTGCAGCGCGGCCTCCGCAAGGCTCCACAAGAAGTAGACCGAAGCTCGCCGCAAGTTCCGGCTGGAACAGGAACTCGTGTCGACAATTTCCAACGCGGGCAAGATCGGGATGGACAGGCGCAATTTCGTCAGGCTGGCTGGCATTTTGGCGGCAGGCTCGGCAATTGGCTCATCTCTCTCCGGATGTTCGAATTTCGAGTTTGCGATTCCCGATCTGGGGCCGGCAGCTCCGCCCACCCCGGTTCCCGGAATGACCTACATCCGGGCTTCGAAATTAGGCTGCGCGCTGGATTGCGACCTGGGGAGCGGGCGGAATAAATACACCGGGGGGCATGCTACCGATGACGGTCCGCGAATCAACGCGGCCATGGCGGCTGCCACGGCGGAGAATCCGATAACGCTGATCATCGACGGAGGCGCAATGGTGTCGGGGCTTTTCCTCCCGGCGGCCGGGAACTGGGGCATCGCGGGGCTGGGCTATGGCACAGGGTTCTTTGTAAAAGCGGGGACCAACAATGATGGAATTCATAACGGCCCTGCCAATGCCAACATCCCGTTCAATCCCGGCCCCCCCGCTCCTCCGCGCGGAAAGAACGTCTCCCTCAGCAATTTCACCCTGAACGGCAACCAGGGAGACGGCCGTAACGGCGATTCGACCACGGGAATGCGTCAGGGGACGGATTCCACCTGGTACTGCGGAATCAACCTGATGAACCTGGACAACATCGCGGTTGAGAAAGTCGTGGTGGTGAATACGCCGGCATTTCATTTCCGCTTTGCCAATGTGGGCCACGTAACGGTAGATGGCTGCGTGATGAAGAGCTTCGGGCTCAGCACCGATGGACTTCACTTTGACGGGCCATCGAACGACATCACCATTACCAACTGCAACTTTACGACCGGCGACGACGCCATCGCCTTGAACTGCCCCGAAGGGCACACCGGCGACATCACAAATGTTTCCGTCAGCAACTGCACCTTCAACAGCTTGACCCTGATGCGAATCTTCACCACCATCGGGGATTATCTGAAGTTCTATGCGAGGAACATAACCGTCAGCAACTGCACGGGCACGTTCTCTGAGGTTGCATTCCTGATCGGTCTTGCCGGCGGCAGCAATCCTGACTCTATCGATTTGAGTGTTTCCGATTGCACGCTGACCACGCTGACCGTTCTTGCCATGGCAGAGAATTTCGGAAACATCGTCCTCAACCGGGTCACCATGATACCCGAGTCCAAGGTCCTCGAATGGCTGCAGCCAGTTTCATCCAATCTGGAGCCGGCGTTCATGCGCCCTTCGCCGCTGTACGAAACCATCCCCTCGGCCGGCTCCAATTTGACGTTCAACAATTGTGTCATCGCGCGGAAATCCCGGATCAACGTTGCCGGCGTGGTGATGGCCAATGGATCCACCATCGGAAACTTGACCTTCAATGGATTCGCTCTTCAGGATGCGGGATCTTACGATCCGGTCCCGCAGTTGCTCAACCTGATGTCGGGATCCATTGGCCAGATGGTGGTTAACTCGCTCAGTAGTCACAGCATCATGGCGCCGGTCTCCCCGGGCGGATTTGCCAGTATCGGGCAGGTTTCAGGAACCGGCACCGCCGTGCTCAAAACCGGCTGGGAGTTTCCTGACACGGTGATGGCCGACGAAGTGCCCTACATTTCAGCCAATTCCGGATTCCCTTCCATCAAGGTCAACGGCGTGGTCGAGCCATACAACTGAAAACGGCCCCGCCTCTCTGGCGGGGACATTCCTCACGAAAACTCCAACGTCTTAGTGGGGTGTGGCTGAAACCGCTCACCTGTTAAAACCGATGCGCCCGGAACCCAAAACAGTTGTAATCTTCCTTTCGCACCGGAAGTCGAGCATTGACTCGCTGGCTTGATGACCCGCTGACTTGCTTACAATGTTCCCAGATGCGCTCTCCGCTGATTCCCGCCCTCATCACCGCCATTCTGCTCGTTCCCGCGATCGGCTGCGCGACCGATTCCTACCGCGTCGTGCATACCTATCCGCATGACCCCGGTGCATTCACCCAGGGCCTGGTCTTTGTCGGTGGCCAGCTCTACGAGAGCGACGGACGGTTCGGAAAGTCCGACCTGCGCATGGACGACCTCCAGACCGGCCGCGCGCTGCAGGAAACCCACCTCGATCCGAAATACTTCGGCGAAGGACTCACCAACTGGGGCAGTACACTGATCCAGCTCACCTGGCAGTCGCACACTGCCTTTGTGTACGACCGCTTCAGCTTCCGCCTCCTGCGCACCCTCAATTACCCCTGGGAAGGCTGGGGGCTGACCCAGGACGGCAAGTCGCTCATCCTCAGCGACGGCTCTGCGGATCTCCATTTCCTCGACCCAGCAACCATGCAAGAACTGCGGCACATTACCGTCCGCGATAAGGGCCGCCCGGTGGACCAGCTCAACGAGCTCGAGTACATCCACGGCGAAATCTACGCCAACGTCTGGCACACAGACCGCATCGCCCGCATCTCTCCCGCAACCGGCAAGGTCCTCGGCTGGGTCGATCTCTCCGGCCTGCTGCCGCCGGGTTCGGTGAGTGACCCTGAAGCCGTGCTCAACGGCATCGCGTGGGATTCAGAGCATAATCGCCTCTATGTCACCGGCAAACTCTGGCCCAAACTGTTCGAGATCCAGATCGTCCCCGGGCGTTAGCAACACTGAAGTCGCCACTTGAGTATTTGGCATGAATTGGGGCGTCTGGCCGCCCGCTCCATGCTGGGGAACTGGCGTTTGCTTCGCAACCCCGGCCATATCGTCTCAGACGGGTGCAGCAACTCGGGCCGGATCGTCTCACGAGTTTTGTGATCCAGCTCACCTCGTTGCGCCCAATATCCCTTTGTCTTTCCGTCCGCCGCCCTTGCCATTTTTATCCCCGATCCCTGTTTCCTGCTCCCTGAATTTGCCTGTTCCACTCCCATCCGGTAGACTAGGAAATTGCGAGAGATGCGGCTCCATCCTGCTATCTCCACCGCATTATCTCTTCCGTTCGCAACCGAACCGGATCCAAGGACTTAAGGAATGGCCAATCACGTTTCATCGCTCAAGCGCGCCCGTCAGACTGAGACTCGCACCGCCACCAACCGCGCCAACCGCAGCCGCGTGCGCACCAACCTGCGCGCCATGCGCGAGGCCCTGGTGAAGGGCGACGCGAAGGCCGCCAACGCCCAGTTCAGGGAGACGGTCTCCGCTCTCGACAAGAGTGTGCAGAAGGGCGTTCTCCATAAGAACACAGTTTCCCGTTACAAGAGCCGGCTGAACGCGCGGTTGAAAGCGATTGCGACCGCCAAGGCGTAGTTTAACCAGCTCACAATCAACCGCTTAGAACAGCCGGGATTCGTCCTGGCTGTTTGCGTTTCAGTTGAGGCGCTCGAAGATGCCGGCAGCGCCCATGCCGCCGCCGACGCACATAGTTACCATGCCGTAGCGGGCGTTGCGGCGCTTCATTTCGCGCAGCAGCGTCGCGGTGAGCTTGGCGCCGGTGCAGCCCAGGGGATGGCCAAGGGCGATGGCGCCGCCGTTGACGTTCACCTTCTCCGGATCGAGTCCGAGGGCGCGGATTACGGCCAGCGCCTGTGCGGCAAATGCCTCATTCAGCTCAATTACGTCGATGTCACTCAGCTTGAGCCCGGCGAGTTTGAGCGCCTTTGGCACAGCATCGATCGGCCCCACGCCCATCTCTTCGGGCAGGCAGCCGGTGGCGGCGTAGGCCACCAGGCGCGCCATGGGCCTGAGCCCAAGTTCGGCAGCGCGGCCCGCTTCCATCAGCACTGTGGCGGCGGCGCCATCGGAGGTCTGCGAGGAATTGCCGGCGGTCACCGTTCCCTGGGCGGCGAACGCGGGCTTGAGCTTGGCCAGTGCTTCGGCGGAAGTGTCCGCGCGCGGGCCCTCGTCCGCGGCGAATGTCTTTTCCTCGACTTGCGGCTTTCCGGCTTTCGCTGCCGGGGTCGCGGTTATCACCTTGACTGGAACCAACTCGTCGGTGAACCTGCCGGAGGCTTGCGCGGCCAGCGCGCGGCGATGGCTCTCCAGCGCGAAGGCGTCCTGGTCTTCGCGGCTGATCTGGTAGTGCCGGGCTACACGCTCTGCGGTGAGGCCCATGGTGAGGAGCGAGGCAGGATAGTGCTCGGCGAGCCAGGGGTTGGGGCTGGGCTTGTTGCCGCCCATGGGGATGAGGCTCATGGATTCGGCGCCGCCGGCGATGACGACCCTGTCAGCGCCGGTGCGGATCCGCATGTCGGCCTGGGCAATGGCCTCGAGACCGGACGAGCAGAGGCGGTTCACGGTGACGCCGGGCACCTCAATGGGCAGGCCGGCACGGAGGGCGGCGAAGCGCGCCATGTTGAAGCCGGCCTCGCCTTCAGGCTGGGCGCAACCCAGGATCACGTCCTCGATTTCGCGCTTGTCGAGTTGGGGAACGCGCTCCAGCGCGCCGTTGATGGCGATGGCGGCCAGGTCGTCGGGGCGGGTGGTGGAGAGGGCGCCTTTCGGGGCGCGGCCCACGGGCGTGCGAACGGAGCTGACTAGGACGGATTCGAGCATTGGGCTCCTTCGGAGCAGGGAACAAGGGACCAAGGGAACGAGGGACCGAGAAAGCTGGCCCCTTAGGCTTCGTTCAGACGTGCCAGCTTCAGATTCCCGCTGAATTCTTCATAGTCTCCGATGCGAGGGGCGGTCAATTGGGCTCAATCGATTGCCGTTTCCGCAAGCGTCCATGCACCCTTGGTGAAATAGTGGTAAACGGATTTGCGGTCGATGACGGAGTCGGCTACGGCGTCGTGGTCGAGCGCAGGCGGACGGGGTTTCATGCCGATCTGGGCTTCGTGCACGGCCTCCGGCGTAGCGGCGTCGATGCCCCAGTTGAAGCCGAGCACGCCGCTCGGATCGTAGGCTTGGAGCCTGGCGGTTTCAGGAGCGGTGGTGAGGACGGCGGGCTTGTCCGTCGCGTTGCCGAAGAAGACCAGTAGCGACACGTTTCCCCTCACCGAACAGAGCACGGCCCAATCTGAGGAGTCCCAGTTCTCGAAGCTGCCGTGGATGACGTTTTCGGGCCGGTGGGCTTCGTAGGTTTGGGGAATGAGGCAGCCGCGCTCAGTGAGCTCGCCGGCGACGGACAAAGGAAGATCGGGGAAGCTGCTGGGCGGAAGATGGCGAACGATGTAGGCGCGGCTGTGTCCGTCAAGGGCGACCTGGCCGCGGGTAACGAGGTGCTCGAGATCGTAGTCCTGGGCGGGGGCGAAGACGGCGGTGAGCAGAAGGCATAGGGCGAGGTGCGTTCTGCGGGCGGCGAAAAGCATGTTGGGACTCGGGAGCAATTCTACTCCGCGCGATGGATGGGCCACCCGGGTTCGTGGTGGTGCGAGCGTTGCGAAATGCAGGTCATTCGATTCGTCTGCTGCGCAGACTCGCTCAGGATGACGGCTGTTTTTTGAAGTGGCTGAGTGCTGAGATCTGACCTCTAATTCCTGAGCGGCTTGCCGGTCTTGAGGGTGAAGGCGATGCGCTCCTGGGTTTTGCGCTCGCCGGAGAGGCTGAGGAAGGCTTCGCGCTCGAGATCGAGGAGATATTGCTCGCTGACGAGCGAGCCTGGCGTTACGCGGCCGCCGGCGAGGATATAGGCGGCCCAGCGGGCGACTTTCTGGTCGTGGTCGCTGGCGAAGCCCGCCTCGCCCATGAGGAAGATGCCGGTTTCCATGGTGGCCAGGGCACCGAGGCCGGGGGCGGGGATCTGGGTGCGCGGAACCGGCGCTGTGTAGCCCGCCTCAACCAGCGCGAGAACCTGCACCCTGGCGTCGAGCAGAAGGCGTTCGCGATTGGCGGTGATGCTGTCAGTAGGCGAGAGCAGGCCGAGCGAGCGCGCTTCGACGGCTGAGGTGGAGGCCTTAGCCAGGGCGATGGTTTCGAGGGTGCGCTTGAGGGCGTTTTGCATTTCAGGGGACTGGGCAAACATAGACTGCGGACTTTTGGGGTCAGGCGGGGCGAGGGCGGCGGCTGCGTCGACGGCGTGGAGAAGCATCTCCTTGGTGCCACCGCCGCCGGGAATGAGGCCGACGCCAGCTTCGACGAGGCCGATGTAAGTTTCGGCATGGGGCTGGCGTCGCGCGGCGTGGAGGCACATTTCCGCGCCGCCGCCGAGGGTCATGCCGAAGGGCGCGACGATGACGGGGCGCGGACAGAATTTGATGAGTTGCGTCATCTGCTGGAAGGAACGGATGGCGGCGTTGACCTCGTCCCACTCGCCTTCCTGCGCGGCGAGGAGAAGCTGCATGAGGTTGGCGCCGACGCTGAAGTGGTCGCGGTCGCCGGAGATGACGAAGCCCAGGAAGTCGCGGACGGCTTCCGATTCGGGCTTGAGGACGGTGGAGACCAGCGCCACCACGTCGCCGCCGATGGCGTTCTTGAGCGAGTGCAGCTCGATGCAGGCGACTCCATTACCAATGTCGACGAGTGATGCGCCGGAGTTGCCGCGGACGATCTTGTGGGTGCGGCGGAAATCGGCGACCGATGCGTGGCCGGGCTGCTGGGGGACGGGTTCCCAGGCGTGGGTGAGGGGGCTGTAGCATTGCGGACCGTCGGATGCGTACCAGGATGGGTTGCCGGAATCGAGGATCGCGGTAACGGCGGCGCTGACGGGCAGGTGCATTGCCTTCATGCGGGCGACGGTGTCTTTCAGGCCGGCGGCGTCCCACATTTCAAAGGGGCCGAGTTCCCAGTTGAAACCGGCGCGCATGGCGCGATCGATGGAGGGAGCGTCGTTGGCAGCTTCGCCGATGAGCGAGGCGGAGAAGTTCCAGAGCGTGGAGAGCAGCGGCCAGAGGAATGCGGCGGCCTTGTCTTTTCGGGGATCGGCGGCGAGGAGCAGACGGAGGCGCTCGGGGAGGGTAGCGGCGTTTTTGGCCATCTCCAACGAGGGGATGTTGGCCTTGGCGAGAGGGCGGTATTCGAGGGTTTTGAGGTCGAGGATGCAGCGTTCTTCTTTGCCGTCCGGGCCTTCGGATTTCTTGTAAAAGCCTTGGCCGGTTTTGTCGCCGAGCCAGTTGCGGCGGACGATTTCCTGGAGGATTCCCGCGAAGCTGCCCTCTGCGGCGCCCTGAGGGAAATTGGCGGCGACGTGAGCCAGGACGTCGATGCCGACCATGTCGGCGAGGCGGAAGGTGCCGGTGCGGGGCCAGCCGATGGCGGGGCCGGTGAGGGCGTCAGCTTCCTCGATGGTGAGGCCCTGCTGAAGCATGAGCGCGGCGGCGGTGAACATGACGGTTACGCCGATGCGGTTGGCGATGAAATTGGGCGTGTCATTGGCGAGGACAACCTGCTTGCCGAGGAAGCGATCGGCGAATGCGGCAAAGGAGGAGAGCAGCGCGGGATCGGTTTTGGCGATGGGAATGAGCTCGAGGAGGCGCATGTAGCGCGGAGGATTGAAGAAATGGCTGCCGAAAAACCGGCGGCGTACAGCTTCAGGAAGTACCGAGGCGATCTGGGCGATGGGCAGGCCGGAGGTGTTGGTGGTGAGCAGGCTGTTGGGGCCGAGGTGCGCGGTGACACGCTCCAGAAGCGCGTGCTTTATGGCGAGGTTTTCGGCCACGGCTTCAATGACCCAGTCGCATTGGGCGAGCTGCGGCAGGTCGTCTTCGAAGTTGCCGGCAGTGATGCGCGCGGCTTTTGCGGGGTCAAAGAATGCGGCGGGTTTGGATTTGGCGAGGGCTTCAAGGGCGGCGAGGGCGAGGCGATTGCGGGGGCCGTCGCCGTTGGGGCGCTCCGGGCTTTTGACGAAAGGCATGTCGAGCAGCAATACCGGAATGCCGACGTTGGCCAGGAGGGCAGCGATGCGCGAGCCCATGGTTCCGGCACCGAGGACTGCGGCGCGGCGAATGAGCAGGGGCCGGGCGATGAGATCGAGGGTGGGAGCCGGTGCGGTTGGAGCGGTGCTCATGCGGTCTCCGGGTGCGCCGAGCGCGGCGTGAGGCGAGGATAGCAGTTCGCATCTTCCAGCTACTAGCTTCTAGCTACTTTCCGGCGCAAAAGTCCGATTTTGAGAAAGGGCATTAGAAGGGCGGAACTGATCGAGTTTTCGTTTGGAAGTGGGGCGCGGGAGGAGAAGAGGAGAGAACGAGGAATTATTGGATGGTGGTGCCACCGATGTTGATGAGGTTGTCGCCGATCACGCCGAGGCCCACCCATCTTTTCATGCCAGCTGTTCCTTTGTAGCGGCAACGGCGCAGGCCATGGCGTCGTTTGAGGATGCTGATTCTGCCTTCGCAGCCGGTCCTCCACTTCTGGCCTTTGCGGAACCATCGCTGCTTTTGGTGCCGTCGCCGTTCTACGCTCTTGGTGGAGTGGTTGGGAATGGAAACGCGCTTTACCCCCATATCGCGGAGCTCGGTTTCGCCCTGGGCGGAGTAGAATCCAGCATCGCCGGCCACCATCCCAGGTACACGGCCCAGACGTTGGTGGTAGATCTCGACAGCGGGAACCAGTAGATCTTTGTCGTTTGGCCGTTGCTCATAGACTTCATAAGCAACGACGATCTGGTTCTCGGCCTCCTGAATCTTGACCATTTTGCCGAATTCGGTGGGTTTGCTGGCTTTGCCCTTGCGGATGATTTCCGTCTCCGGTTCGAAGATGCTGACCAGCTTGCCTTCCGGGCGGGTGTTGCCTCCAAAGACGCGAGCCTTGGTCTGGCGCATAACTTGCTTCACCCGCGGCAGAATCACATCCAGTTCCCGCCGCAGTCCTTCGAGCCTGGCTTGCTGGAGAAACTCGGGAGCGCGCTTCACCCCCTGAGCAATTTCGGCAGAAAACTTCTTTGCCTGGCCCGCGACGCGCCCGGTGGCTTCCACCAGTTTTCGATAGGCGGTCTTGACCTTCTCCATCGCGCCTGTGCCTTTTGCGCGAGTCGCCCGGCCAATTTCGATCAAGCGACGCTGCACACTTCGCGTGCGATCGCGTAAGGATGTGCCGGCTTCTCCTGCGATCTCTGTGACCTTTTTCATCAAGCGCGTGAGCACCCGCACGCCATCTCCCAGCAGGCTACTGTCGGTGGGATAGTGAATATTAGTCTCCACAACCGTGGTGTCCACGCGCATCCGCTTACCGCTCACCACGCCCCGATCCTGGGCTATGGCGACGATCCGAGCATGAAGCTTTTCAATCACATCAGGCGGAAGTGCCTGGGCCAGTCGCCCCATAGTCTTGGCATCAGGCACCTTATCAGCGCCTATGCGCGTGAACTCGCGGTACAGGAGGTTGCCGCGGATTTCGCGCTCCAAGGCAGCGAAGCTCCAATCGCGGATGTGCTTGAGCAGCAGCATGCGCAGCACCACTTCAGCCGGTGTGCCCGGCCGACCATGGGCGCTACTACGCGGATGACGCCGTTGCAATGCCCGATAGACAATCTCCAGCAGCTCTTCGTCGGCCAAGACGACGTCGGCATGACGCATCCAGTTTTCCCACAGCTCATCGACGGTCTCGCGGATGAATCCTTCTCCGAAGATGCGCTGCCGGCGCCGAATATCAATCATGCATGCCTCCCGGATCTGGCCTCGGCAGTCTCAGCGCGCAAGGCTTGTTGGTTGAGCTCACAAATCTGCTCCACCGTCTCCTTGAGCCGCTGATAGTTGTCTAACTGGCGGCGCACTTCAGAGAGCTGTTCGGGGCGTAAACTGATCTGCCGCGTGCGCCCTCCGGGATAGGTCACCGTCAGCACCGAAACCGGATGGCCGTCTCCTCGTTCACACTTGGAGCATCCGCGGCGATGACGAATAGTGCGCTGCAACAACGACCCGCGCAGGATATCTCTCAAGTCGGGAAGGTTCCGTAGAAGATCAGTGCGGCTGTTCTGTTTCATGTATATAAATGAAACATAGGTCCACCTCAACGTCAACATCTTTTTGCCAAAAATGTACGCTCTGACACCTGCGCTGCTATTGCAGTGCCCGGTGGCGCGCCTCCTACCCCTCACTTTTGCGCCGGAAAGTAGCTAGCTGCCTTGCGGTAAAGGACGTGGCGGCGAAGAGGATGGCCCTCCGGCAGGTTAGGGTGGTCGAAGTCGTCGGCGGGATTGCGCGTAAGGCCGAGCTTCTGCATGACGCGGATGGAGCGGAGATTTGACTGGGTGGTGAAGGAGACAATCTCAGGCAATCGTAGGTCGTTGAATGCGTGCGCGAGCACGGCGCGAGCGCCTTCCGTGGCGAGTCCCTGGCCCCAGTGGTCTGCATCGAGGCGCCAGCCGATTTCGACGCAGGGAGTGAAGTGGGCCTGAAAGGAAGGAACGAAGAGGCTGATATAACCGATGAACCGGGCAGTCGGCAGCAATTCAGCTGCCCAAGGGCCAAAACCATGGCGCAGAAAATGCGCTTCGGCGCGATCGATGAGGTTATCGCTTTGTTCGCGGGTTAGAAGAGCGGGGTAAAACTCCATGACGCGCGGGTCGGCGTTGATGCGGGCGAAGGGTGCGCGGTCACTTGAGCGCCAGCGGCGGAGAAGCAGGCGGGCGGTTTCCATAGAGATCATCGTATTCGTAGTTCGTGATCTGTGGCTCGTGGCCTGTACGGCAGGATCGGGGTGATGCGATAGCTTGGAAGGTGCGGAAAGAGGTATGCAGCCATGAATGGAGATGTGGAGTTGCGGCGGGAAGAAAAGGCGGCGGAACAGATGGAAGCGGCGCGACAGCTAAGCGCACGCGGGGTGACGATAACGAGGCCGGAGACCTGCGTGATCGATGCGGGAGTGGAAGTGGGATCCGGGACGGTTATCGAGCCTTATGTGCAGCTGCTGGGCAAGACGCGGGTGGGGTCGGGGTGCCTGATCCGGTCCTTCACGGTGGTGGAAGACTCGACAGTGGGGAACGGAGTGACGATCCGACAGAGCTGCGTGCTGGCAGAGAGTACAGTGGAGAGTGGAGCCAGGATCGGGCCATTCGCGCATCTGCGGCCGGGGAGCGAAATCGGCGAAGAAGCCCATGTGGGGAATTTTGTCGAGACCAAGAAGGCGCGGCTAGGTAAAGGATCTAAGGCTAATCATCTGAGCTATTTGGGTGATGTTGAAGTGGGTGAGGGCACGAACATCGGAGCAGGGGTGATTACCTGCAATTACGATGGCGTGCACAAGCACCAGACAAAGATCGGGAAACAGGCGTTTGTGGGCAGCGATTCGACGCTGGTGGCGCCAGTGACGATCGAGGACGGCGCGTACGTGGGGGCGGGGTCGTGCATTACCAGGGATGTGCCGGCGGGGAGCCTGGCAGTAGGGCGGGCTCGGCAGGTGGTGAAGGAGGGCTGGGCGAAGCGTAAGGGCAGGCAAACAAAGGGCGAATAATCGCTCATGATTTGCAAGCGGGGAGCCCGTACCGGGCACGGCCTGGAAGGTGAATGCAACATCCGCGGACAAAATCGCATCCAAAGTAAACCGGCCTCGGAGAAGGAGTTGCTATGGAGTACTTCTGTGCAGAGACATCCTCACCCGAACGGTGCATTTACAAGTCACCTGTGTGAAATGCAGTCTGAGACTGCGGGAGTTGTTCGCCCGTCTGGAAATCAAGGGTTCAGTCTTTCCTCGGGGTCTGGAGAGCATTGTGCAGCGCCGGCGCGGCGCACGCAACAGTTCAGCCAGAAGAGCAAGTGGCCGATAAACACGGCACTGGGCAAATAATTTAGTGACGAAAAGGCGGCTCGGAGAGATCGGTTTGGGATTGGAGCTGGCAAAAGCGATTCCACTGACGGCCACGGAGCCATTTGATCATGATGGCCGTGCGCGGCTACGGCCGCGGCGGAGTGCGCGGATTCTGGTGGTCGACGACGAGGCTCATGTGCGGTCGATGGTTGGGGCCACGCTGGAGCATCAAGGTTACTCAGTGCAATTGGCGGAGAGCGGACGGGAAGCCACCGAGTTCCTTAAGCGGGGAAGATTCGACCTGGTTCTAACCGACATCGTGATGCAGGACGGCAACGGACTCGCGCTGCTGGAACGGATCCGGAACGACCATCCGGGAATGCCGGTGGTGATGGTGTCTGCCATCCACGACATCAGCGTGGCCATTGACTCGATGCGCCGGGGGGCCTACGACTACCTGTTGAAACCCTTTGAACGGGAGCACCTGGTGGGAACAGTGATGCGTGCCCTGGATCATCGGCAGGCCATGGAGGAGAGTCAGAACTACCGGCAGAGCCTGGAACAGGTGGTGCAGGCGCGCACCGAGATGCTGCGCCAGGCCATGGACGACCTGGAGCACTCCTACGACATCACCCTGGAGGCTCTGGGCGACGCGCTGGACCTGAAGGACTCAGAAACGGAAGGACATTCCAAGCGGGTGACGGCGTACACCATCGCGCTGGCTCGGGCGATGGCGATCAAGCCCGCGGAGATCAAGGTGATCGCCCGCGGAGCATTTCTGCACGATATCGGCAAGATGGCGATTCCCGATGAGATTCTGCGCAAACCAGGCCCACTGACGCAAGATGAGCAACGGATCATGCAGGAGCATTGCACGCAGGGGTATCACATCCTGCGCAAGATCCCTTTCCTCAGCGAGGCGGCGGAAATCGTCTTTTCGCACCAGGAGCATTTTGACGGCAGCGGGTATCCGAATGGACTGCGGGGAGCGGAAATCCCGATCGGAGCGCGAATTTTTGCAGTAGCGGATACGCTGGACGCAATCACGAGCGACCGGCCATACCGCAAGGCACGGAGCTTCGACGCCGCGCGCGAGGAGATCCTGCGATGTTCGGGAACGCAGTTCGATCCCGCGGTGGTGGAAGTGTTTCTGAAGATCCCGAACGAACTGTGGCACGAACTGCGCTCGGAAATTACCGGCCAACACCGGCGATTTTCCCCGTTCGATCTTTCCGGCGGGCCATTGCCTGAAGCAATCGAATAGCCGAATTCCCGAATGCTTAGCTGCATTGGCGCGCGTTTGTGGCGCGGGCATCCGCGGTGCTGAATTCCTACCTTTGCCCCCATCTGAGGCCAATTCCGGATTTCTGTAGCAGCGCGCCAGGGCGATAACTATTTCGACAAGTGCGGATACCAGGTGAACCGGGCTTCGGCAGTGGTGTCGTGCTGCAGCCCCGACTCGTAGATCGGCGCCTGCCATGCTTCAAACTGAACCATGCCGCGGATCTCAATGTCCTTGCGGACGCGCTTGCGAATGGAAAGGGCGTAATCGTTCTGGGTGGTGCCTCCGGGGATGAAGTCCGAAGCAGCCTTGGCGCGCCGATACTGGAACTCGACGTCCTGCTGAGGAGACAGGTGCCAGGTGAGCCAGGCCTGCCCACCGGTGCCCTGGCGGCCGATCCAGTCGCCAACCAGAAAGCCCTTGTTTGTGGGTCCCTGCCGCTGAACGACTTCCCAGTAGAGAAAGTCGCCCGACTGGACAGATGCGCTCACGGTGTTGGTGGTCGCGCCTTCCACACGCAGGTCGAGATGTTCGAGACCGGGAAGCCGATCGAGATAGATGCCGGTGTGATACCCCGAGCGCCGGAACGCGCTCACGGGGCTTACATCGTCGTGCACCAGCGAGTCAGTGTAGAGAGTCGCCCAATGACGCAGGAATGGCAAACGGTAGTTGAAGTCGAAGGTTCCAAACCGCGCCCCTGGGTCATTGCGAGAGAGTTTCTCAGAGCCGCTGACGTTTTGAAAACTGAAGAAACTGTGCAGGAAAGTGTGCAGGGTGATCGGCGCGTGGCCTTTGCCTCCCCAGATGGTGAGGCGATCGAAACCAAACTCGAGATTGCGGCTCGGCTTGAAGCTGATCTTCTCCATGTGCACCCATGGATCGTTGGGATACGTGTGTCCCTTCAGGCTGCCCACGAAGAAGTCGTAGCGGAAAGGGCCGGTGACGCGAGAGAGAACAGGAATGTACAGCGGCTCAGTGCGATTGATCTCGAAATCGTAAATATTCTCTGCGTTATTGCTCCAGAGCATGGCCGCGCCCTGGTCGGGACCAAGCCAGTGATCGCTCTTGCCGATCGAGACTTCATGGTTGAGGACGTTATAGCTGAGGTTGGCTTCGAGAATGCGGAGGTTCTCGGCTGAAGGGATGGGGCCCTCGGGGATGGTGTCCTGAACGGGATTGGTAGCGAATGGGATGTCATCGACGGTGTTCGACAAGAAGGCCGCCAGGGCCGCGGAGTATCCCACCGCGGAGGGCGCGTGCTGAAATTCGCCGCGAAAGTAAAGTGAGAAGCGGCCGTCTTCGGCATGGCCGCTGAAGCCGGAGTAGTTGTCGAATCCGGATTGGTAGGGACGTCCGTAATCGTCCACCAGGGTCTGGCCGAGATGAAAGCTGTCGCGCAAGGGCGTTCCGGATATGCCGCGAAGGTCGGAGTAGACGCTTTCCAAGGTTGCGCCCGGGCGGCCGGATTGATCGAGGTCTGGTTGAAACTCGCGTTTCAGGGCATCGTAGAGGTCGCGCGCTTCAGCGTTGGGACTGCCGCTCTCGATGGCATCTTGGCTTTCTTTCAGCATGTGCGCGATGCTCAGGCGCGTCCACGGGCGCAAACCGAGATAGGCGGTATCGAGATAACCGAGGGCGTGAAGGCGGACGAGCGCCGGATACACCCAACTATCGATGGGGACATACGCGGAGCCGCGCGCGCTGGAGGGAACCAGCAACTGATCTTTGGAGGCGGGGGCCGCGGAAGTGGGAACTTGTGCCGGGGCGCCGGATGCGAATCCCAGGCCGATTGCGGCCAAGAACAATACGAAGCCAGTTTTCACACTTCCTCGATTGCTATGCAATTGAGCGTCCGCGTTCACAGAACACAGCCGGATTGGCCGCAAATCAGCCACGGCGACCCACACCCCATGCTACCAAAACGTGCGCACTGGAGCAGAGGACGCGTCCCTTCCGGAGAGCCCAATAACGAGAATGCCGGCACTACCGCATCTCTGTTCGCGTGTTAGACTCGACTTACGTTCATGCAGCCGTCGGCGAACTCAGCATTAGCCACCCACGTGCCGACGCGGTCGAGTAAACTGATCTGCATTCTGCCGCTGGGCAGGATCCTTTGTTAAAGGTGTCGGCTTTCTTGATGAAGCACAATCGAAAGATCCTGGTTACAGGCGGCGCCGGATTCATTGGATCGAATTTTGTTCAGGAGGCTGTTTCCGCAGGCGAAGAAGTTGTGAATGTAGACCTGCTGACCTACGCCGGAAACGCAGAAAACCTGGCCAATCTGGAAGACAATCCACGGCACATCCTGGTGCAGGCGGACATCTGCAACGGCGATGCGATCGCGGCCATATTGCAGGAGCACCGGCCATCGTCAATCGTGCATTTTGCGGCGGAAAGTCATGTCGACCGGTCCATTGTTTCGCCGGACGCATTCATCCGCACCAACGTGCAGGGCACTTTTATACTGCTGGAACAGGCGCGGCAATACTGGATGCGGATTGAGCGAGAGCGATCGCGGCGCATTCAGGTTTCTGCACGTGTCCACGGACGAAGTCTATGGCTCGCTGGGCGCCGGTGATCCCGCCTTCACTGAAGAGACTCCGTATGCGCCGAACAGCCCTTATGCCGCATCGAAGGCAGCCTCCGATCACCTGGTGCGCGCCTATCATCACACTTACGGATTGCCCACGCTGACCACGAACTGCTCCAACAATTACGGCCCGTTTCAGTTCCCGGAAAAGCTGATTCCGCTGATCATCCTGAATGCGCTTGAGGGCAAGACCCTGCCGGTGTATGGAGATGGGGGCAATGTTCGGGACTGGCTTTACGTGTGCGATCATTGCGCGGCCATTCGCGTGGTGCTGGAGCGCGGGCGGCCTGGCGAAACCTACAACATCGGCGGAAACAGCGAACGAGACAATCTGACCGTGGTGAGAACGATTTGCCGGCTGGTGGATGAGATCCGGCCTGACTCCGCAATTGGGGAGCGCAGCGAGCTGATCCGCTTTGTTCCCGACCGGCCGGGGCACGACCGCCGCTATGCCATCGACGCCAGGAAGATTGCCCAGGAACTTGGCTGGCGGCCGGCGACCCCATTTGAGGACGGATTACGGCAGACGGTCGCGTGGTACCTGGAGAACTGCCGCTGGGTGAACGACGTCCGCAGCGGAGCCTACCGGGAGTGGATCCGCCAGAACTACGAAGAGAGGGCGGCGAGATGAAGGGGATCATCCTTGCGGGCGGATCCGGAACCCGTCTCTATCCCGTCACTCACGTGATCTCCAAGCAACTTCTGCCGGTGTATGACAAGCCGATGATTTATTACCCGCTGAGCACGCTGATGCTGGCGGGTATCCGCGACATTCTTGTGATTTCGACCCCACAGGATACCGGACGATTTGAGGAACTGCTCGGCGATGGCGCGCGATGGGGCCTGAATCTCAGGTATGCTGTGCAGGCGCGTCCCGAAGGGCTGGCGCAGGCGTTTCTCATCGGCCGCGAGTTCGTTGCGGACGACGCGTGCGCGCTGGTGCTGGGCGACAATATCTTCTATGGGCAGTCGTTCTCGCGGCATCTGCAGCGGGCGGCGCGGTTGGAAGACGGGGCCGTAGTATTTGCATACCGCGTGCAGAACCCTGAACGCTATGGAGTCGTGGAATTCGATTCCGCGGGAAATGCGATCAGCCTGGAAGAGAAGCCTTCGCATCCAAAATCGCACTACGCGGTTACCGGGCTGTATTTCTACGACAACGAGGTGGTAGAACGGGCAGTCTCTTTAAAGCCGTCGCCGAGGGGGGAACTCGAGATCACGGATCTCAATCGGCTCTACCTGGATGCGGGAAAACTCACAGTGCAGGTAATGGGCCGCGGCATGGCGTGGCTGGATACAGGGACACACGATTCACTCTTTGAAGCCGGCCTTTTCGTGCAGACGATCCAGCAGAGGCAAGGCCTGAAGATTGCGTGCCCGGAGGAGATCGCGCTCCGGCTGGGATACATTTCGCGGGCCGAATTGGAAAAGCTGGCTCAACCCATATTCAAGAGCGGCTACGGACAGTACCTTATGGAAGTTGCATCCGAACCGCATTTGAAGACATGGCCGGACGATGAAGATTGAAGAAACGAGTCTGCCCGGCGTGTTGATCTTGACGCCGAAGATGTATCGGGATGGGCGCGGCGGATTCTGCGAAACATGGAATCGGCGCAAATTTGCCGCGGCGGGTTTACCTGAGCAGTGGGTGCAGGACAACTCCTCCTATTCGGTAAGGAATGTTGTTCGGGGCATCCATTACCAGGTGGTTCAGCCACAGGCGAAGCTTGTACGAGTGACGCAGGGCGCGGTGTTTGACGTAGCGGTGGATCTGCGGCGCAGCTCACCCAATTTCGGCCGGCATGTTTCCATGGAATTGAGTGCGGACAATGGGCAAATGCTCTTCATCCCAATTGGATTTGGCCATGCCTTTGCGGCTCTGACGGAGAGCGCCGGGTTTTCCTACAAGGTGACCGACTACTATAGCCAGGCAGGGGAACGCACGATCCTCTGGAACGACGCGGACCTCGCCATTCCCTGGCCGGTGGGCCCGCAGGATGCGATCGTGTCAGAAAAGGACCTCGGAGGAAGTGCCTTGGTGGATGCAGAGGTCTATGCATGAGCGGACTAGGCCGCATTCTGATTCTGGGCGCAGGCGGACAAGTGGGGCGCGAACTGCAACGAAGCTTTGCCGGAGCCGGCGAAATCCTCCTGTCCGATCAGCAGAACGTGGATATGCGCTCGCCTGAGTCGCTGCGGGATGCGGTGCGCAGCGCCAACCCCAACATCATCCTGAATGCCGCTGCCTATACGGCAGTGGACCGTGCGGAGACGGAACGCGACGCAGCCTTTGCCATCAATGCCGATGCCCCTCAGGTGCTGGCGGAAGAAGCGGTGCGCAACAACGCGCTGCTGGTGCACTACTCCACCGACTACGTGTTCGATGGAAGCAAATCCGGACCGTGGGAGGAGACGGACTCGCCCAACCCGCTGAACGTGTATGGAGCCAGCAAAGCCGCAGGGGAACGAGCCATTGAGGAGACGGGCGGAAAATACCTGATCTTCCGGACCAGCTGGGTCTACGGCCCGCACGGGAACAACTTTCTGCTTACAATGCTTCGCCTGGGACGCGAGCGTAACCAGCTTCGAATAGTGGACGATCAGATTGGAGCGCCGACCACGTCAATTGAGTTAGCGGATGTTACGCGTTCCATCGTGACCGGCGCGCTGAGAGGGCAATACGGCCCCGATGAAAGCTGGATCGGGCTATACCACACGAGCTGCGCGGGAGTTACCAGCTGGTGCGGTTTCGCCAGGGAGATATTTGCTCGAGGAGCCGGCCTGCTGCAGGGAACTCCGCCTGAGGTCGTCGCGATTGGATCCGAGGAATACACAACAGCGGCAAGGCGTCCCGCGAACTCCGTCCTGAGCAACCATCGGCTCCAATCCCGTTTCGGCGTGGCGCTTCCCGCTTGGGAATCCGCATTAAGCGACGCATTAGCCTCGCTCACCGATCCAGCAACTGCGCATATTCGTTAATAATCCTGGGCCATGAGTAATACAATCGCGCGCGAGTCTGTGCCTGGACTCGAAGGGCATCCGCATCCAGGCGGCCGGCCTCCGCATCCCGGATAAGATCGCTCAGTTGCCTGGGGTCCTGAAACAGGAGCCCACTTCCCGCCAGTGTCTCGCGGTTGAACGGGTTATCGTGAGCAAAGATCAGATTGCCGCATGCCATGGCCTCCAATAGCGAAGGGTTTGTTCCCCCAACGCTGTGGCCATGAAGATATCCAAACGCGTAACTCCTCAGTGCCGTGAGTTTGTGTTGGTCGAATACCGTGCCAATCATTTGCACATTCGAATGACGGATAGCGCTCAATTTGCGTGCGTAGGCACTCCTCGCGTACTGATCGCCTACGATCACCAGTTTCCGATTGCTCCCGGATGCGAGGAAAGCCTCCGCGATCTCCCAAACATGATTCTCAGGTTCCAGCCTGCAGATTACGACGTAATATCCAGCAGGGGCTAAACCCCATTCCCGCAGCAAATCCGGATCCGGTGAACTCGAAGGCACGTCGCACCCGTACGGGATCACGCTGCAGTTGTTGAATGGTGAATGACGTTCTCTCAAAGTTTCTGCAATGGCCTGTGAATCGGCAATGATCCGGTCTGCAACGCGAATGCTGGCCCATTCCATCAATCGGAAGTAAGCACACGCGAGGATGCTCCATTTGGCGCGCGCCCACTCCAGGCCATCGGGGTTAATCCAAACTTCCGTGCCCCAGAGACGTGGGATCCAGCAAAACGTCGCCGCTCCGTAGCCCAGCATGTACACGACGTCATAGCCAGTTCGCGCAAGCCACAAGCTGAATAAGTCGTACAGAATTGTGTGCAGAAGCCCGAGTCTTGGCGCCGACACATATCGCAGCCGCACTGTCTGATAGGCCGCCTCACAGCGCTCGGCGGTCAACCCGGGGGTTGCTTCGCAGAAAACTGTCACCTCGTGCCCCTTTGCGACAAGACCGAGGCTCAGCCGCTCGGCGAACGTTTCAAATCCTCCATATCGCGCCGGAATGCCGCGGGATCCCAGTATTGCGACTCTCATTCGGGGCCTCCCGGCCAACGCGAGAGGCGCGATGCTAGACCTTGCAGAGTCGCTTTGCAGTGATTCATTCGTTCTCTTAGATTCTACCTTCTGCAATCGACGCGCGATCCGTTTGTTCCAATTGGTGAGCATCAAACATTATGGGAGACCGCGCTGATTATCCTTGAGTGGTCAATTGAGGCCTTCAGTCTCGGTCTGCTACACTTCAACTTCTGTCGTTCCTACACGGGACGAAACTGCGGGGTGCGATGTACTGTCATGATTGTTATTCTTTGGCGTCGATTCTGCGCCGTCTAGCCGTCCCGTTGCTTCTGACCGCATTGGCATGTGCTTCCGCAGTATGTCAGAACCAGGCAAAGCAGACCTCGGCGCCTGAAATCATATTAGGGAATCCATCGCGTGGCCAGATTAACACGCAGCCGCTCAACGCAGCGGGATACGCCTATGGAACGATCCAGGGCGCGATCAATGCGGGAATGCACTATATTTATCTGCCCTGCGGGACCTATGTCGAGAACGTCGTCATTGCGACCTCCGATATCCGAATTGAAGGCGCAGAACTCGGATGTGTGCAACTTCAGCCGGCCAATCCGGCGTTGCCGGTAATCTCCGTTGATGCGACGAACGCAGGACAGACTGGAATTGGTTTCGACGAAGTGAGCAACCTCACTATTACATGTCCGTCTGGCGAGAACTGCGATGATGGGCTGAAGATTGTGGGACGTACCGATATTTGGCAGCCTAACGACTGGCACAGGTTCGTTCGCCTGGATATTAACGGAGCATTTGAGAACGGCATTGACGTCGCCGGCCGAACCATCTGGTCCGAGTTCGAGAACATCTATGTAGCGTCTGCGCGCGGAAACGGAATTAGCATCGCCAGTGCCGGCACGACCAACCACACCTCTTTCCGGAATGTGAGGTCCGCATACAGTTGGAATTATGGCATTTACATCAATAACACCCAAATCGACCTGATAAATGGGCTTGAGTTCGATCAGACGGACGTGGAATACAACGGGAACAATCCTTCACTAACTAACTGCGCCGGAATGTACCTGACCGGGGTCTCGCAGGTGAATATCGTCAATTCCTATTTTGAAGCCAATTGCGCTCCTAATAAAGCCGACCACAAATTGGCAGAGGTACGTCTCACCGGCACCTACAACCAGTCTGTGAATATACGAAACTGTGTATTCAATCTTCAGTACAGGGAGAATGGAATATACAACGATACTCTCCAAACGACAGGGATGTACGACGGTAACAAGTTCACCGGAAGCGGCGAGAACGGCATGACCATCTATATTGCGACGCAGCATTATATGAGTAACATTGTCGTCGGAGCCAATTTCAGTTCCACGCCGACGATCGTCCCAGACAACACCGGCCATACTCACGTAAGAACCCTGTCGCCCTTTGGATTTGACTATTCCGCGGTAACGTCAGTGACCAACAACACCATCACAGTGGGCGGAAGCAACGGACTTTATCTCTATTACGGGCCATACACAATCAGTAATATTGTGAACGGGACCATCGGCCAGATCATCTCCGTTACAGCCCTGACCACCAGCGGTCATGTTCTTAAGAATGCCGCTGGCGGAACGGGCCAGATTCTCTTTCCCAATGGAATGGATCAGACCCTGAACGCCGGAGAGACGCTCTTGTTGATGTTCGACGGCACAAACTGGCGGCCAGTGGAAAGCACAATCACCTCGACCGCAGCTCCGAGTAATGCGATGAAGTTCGTCGGGACCATTACCACCTCGACCAACTCATCCGACACTCTTTCAGGTTCAAACCTGACTTCACAGAGCCACTGCAGCTATGCAGCCACTAACTTTGTTGCCAGCCAAATGTCACCCTTGTTTGTTGGTGTCAACGCTGACACCGTGACTCTGTACCACAGCCAGGTATCCGGCGGGACCTTCGACATTTTCTGTACGAGCAATTAATCGTCAATCCGCCGAATTGTGCACTACGGTCCGATAGGCGGCAAGAGTATCCTCTGCTGTTTTCTGCCACGTATATCGCTCCAGAATTCTCTCTCGCAGCGCGCTTGTTCGAGGTTCATGGTACGCGGCAAGAACCGCCTCGCGTATAGACGTCAGGGAATCCGGGCGGCAGTAGTGGACAAGATCGCCGAAATAATCCCTGGTATCTCCCTTGTCCGTGATAACCAGGTTCGCTCCCATCACTCCTGCCTCCAGCGAAGACAATCCGGTTGTCTCCATCCAGCTTACGAGAGCATGCACTTTGCAAGACGCGTAATAGCGCGCCAGGTCTTCGTGGGGAACTTCTCCCAGAAGAATCGCGGTATTGCCCGCCTCCTGCTTGATCCGCTCGTAGTAACGGAGTTGGTTAGGCGCCGGCTTTCCAATCAAGACAAGCTTCAGATCTGTCCCCTTCAATGCGCGCATCAGTTCCAACTGGCATTTCCGTCCTTCAATCCTCCCCACGCACATGACGCTGTCGCGGAACTCCTCCACAGGCTTGACCGCATTCGGCGAGAAGATGCCGGTGTCCACCGCGTTCGGGACAACCGCCCAGGGCTTATTCCGGGCTGAGGGAAAATCGTTCTCGATCCGGCGCATTTCTGATTGGGAATTGGGCAGGAGGATGCTCGCCATGGAGATAAGCCGCTCCTGGGCCCGCTTGTATCCAGTTGCCAATACGGCAAGAGTTCCGCGATTGTACTCTCCGTTGAAAAGCATGCGCCCGGCGATTTTGGCGGTTTGGGCCATGGAGGGCGACAAATACTTCAAAAGCTTTCCAGAGAATCCGGTGCGAGCCCCGCGATCATATTCGCTAAAATCGACATAGATCGGCGACAGGACGACTGGAATCCGCTGCTTCGAGGCCAGGAGAGCCTGTAAGTAGGTTTCCTGCGGCCGAGTGAGATTGAACAGATGCACAAGATCGATCCCCGAAAGATTTGGGGATACATCGGTTGACACCTTTACGTCGCAGCCCAGTTTCCGCAGTCCCTCCGCGGTCTTTAGCACCTGCGTCGTGTCCCCTCCGGGGACGGAAAACAAAGTCGTCCGCGACAAGAACAGCACTCTGAACGATCGATCGATCTGCAGGCAGTCGGAGTCCAGGCAGTGCCCTGCTCCTCGACGTGTTTGCCGAAACCGCACCGGCTTCCTCATGCAGCCTTCCCTTTCATGTCGGCAGTCCCGCGTCGATTTTCTTCGTGCGCGCAAACACAGCCGGATCGATCAGGGGCCAGAAGGCCAGGAACCACAAGATGTATTCCTGAATATTCATCAGAAAGCCTCCCGTAAACTGAAAGATAAAGCTAACGATGAAACAGGCTAAGCGAAACGCGTCCTTGTAGACACGGGTTTTGAAGAAGAGCCATCCCTCCACAATCAGTTTTACCAACGCCCCCACGATTCCCAACTCCGCGAAAAGGCTGGCGATAGAGTTCGGTATAACGTTGACCGCCAAACCGATGTTAAGGTTTGCGAAATCCACCAGTTTCGTCTGCCCCAGTCCTGCTCCCCAAATCAAGCTTTTCTGGGAGGCAACGGCATAGGCAGCAATAAACGAAACAAGCGTCCTTGAGCGAGTGGACGAGTCGCCGCCGGAGAGCACCTGCAGCACCCGTTCTGAAATTGAGTTGTGAGTTACCAGCAAAGCAATAACGGCGAGCCCGCATAAGCCAATCGCGACAAGACTATTGGCGCGTTTGAATAGCCGGGGATTGGTCGTGACCAGGGATGCTCCTATCGCGGCGAGCCCGATGCTGACGCCTCCGAACGACTGCGACAACAGAAGCGGGAAACCTATCATCAACAGATAAAGAAAGCTGCGAAACTCCGCTTTCTGGAATAGTCGCAGAGATGCAAAAACGAGAAGGGGTAACATCAACAATGCATATTCTGAAGGCTCGACACTGAATAGATTTAGTCGCAGTAGAGCCGAGCTTCCTGCGAATGTTGAGGTGTCCCTTACCCATAGCAGCGAACGCAGCGGCGTTGGTAACGCGAGACAGGCAAGCACTGCCGCAATGAAGTTCGCCACTATCAATTGATCGAATAGCCGAGCAGCTGTCCCCGTCTTCGAGAGTCCCCAACACAGGGCGTACGCCGCGACGACAACTGTCCAGAGCAAGAGGAACGACCGCGCGTAGTACATCCAAGAGTCGACGCCATTTATCAGATGTGCAATTAGGAACGGAGAAAAAGCGAGGAGAAACTTCAACGTAAGGTACCGCTGCCCTTTGCTGTAGAGCCAAAGATAGAGGAGCGGCGAAAGAAGTGTGCTAAAGTAAAGCCCTTTCGGCAATCCGGCAGCATTGAAAAAGAAATAGAATGCGGCCGCAGGAAAGAAGCGATGCAGGGTAAGCTTCAAAGCGGGTAGACGCAGCCCTTCCCCATCCCATTCGGATAAGAACTCTGCGCCGGCATTTGCCATTACACCCACCGTCCTAAGTCGACTCTGCCGCCAGCTAAGAAACTCTCGTTGCTGTAGATGCTTGAGTCTTGATTCGTCTTTACCTCAAGACTCCCTGCGAATTCGGCTTATCCGAACTTTTCGAAGTTCACTGTTAGGACGCCGGAATCTGAGCGGCAAGGACAAGTCTCGAGCGGTTCAACCAATCGGCGCCTTATAGATCATCAACGTTGTGATCAAGCCGGGAATGTAATCAAACCGAGCGGTTTTCGCTCCATCGAAGCCCTCGAAGCAGCGCCACGCCTGATCGCTCAGATAATTCACATTGACCTGGCGCGAATTGGGGGGCTTCAGTTGCCATCGGTACTCCCAGTAGTGAGGTTCAAAGCGTGTGGCGATACAAGGAACAGCAATACAATAACTCTTGCTGACCCTGGCGATTTCTTTAATACCTCTAGATAGTTTCTCTATCGGCTCCACATGCTCCAGGACGCCAAAAGAAAGAGCGACGTCGAAAAAGCTGTCTGGAAGTGGAATCGCCTCCAAATCTCCTTGGACAAACGTAAAGTTCGGCTGGCGCAGGCCGGCATCGAAGATATCGAGACCAAAGATTTGAGGAGGTGCGTCCTTGGTGAGCTTCACGTAATCGCGTCCAGAACCGCAACCAATCTCTATTACGGTCGAAGCCCGGGAGAGCGCGCCATGGAGCAACTGGTCCATGAACTGTACTCGGCGTCGCTTGAGATAGCGGGTTACGCCAAGCGAAAGCCATTGCTCATAGAGGCGCGAGCGCAACTTGCTCCCCGCTGGGTAACGCTCGATAAAGGTCCGATCCTCCGACACTGTGCCCCCTTCTTTGAAGTATAGATTACTCATCACGAACTCGACTTCCGGGCGTTGCGTTCGGCTCGCCTCCCTTCAGGCATCAAATCTCGACTTTGGCTCACGCGGGTTACCGTGACTGGGGAAAACCTCGTTTTGGTTGAGGGGGACCGAAACCCAGGCAAGATACTTCAAAAAGAGCGTGTACCGATCTGCGCCCAGGACGCGCAGAGCGAGCCGGAAAAACATTCGCAGAACCCGCAGACGCACATCTCCTTTCGCATAGGTCTCCGCGTTGTACGCGTTCGCAGAGTCGCCCTTGCCGAACAGGCCCATTGACCTGGCCCAACGGCAAAAGCGCGATGAAGAGCTAAAGGGATTCTCCCCCTTGAAGACCAGGAGATTCGCGGCGTAAAGAGAACGCGTGAGCCGGTTAATGTACTGCCCGCCTTCAAAACTCCCAAAGGCGTACGGGCGGCTTTTGAATTCGCGTATTCCCGCATCCTCCAATCGAGCGCGGTACTGCTCATATAGAGGCTGGATGTCGGGGCGGCTGGAGAGCGTAAAGGGACTGTTCCGCCGCGAAAGTTTGTCGCCACTATCCACAGAGATTCCGCTGAAATGGAAGAACTCAAGGGGCGCGGTGCCATTGACCACGAGTTCGCCCTCCAGAAGGGATAATTCCCTTTCGTGGAGATTCCAGCAGGCCATGTTGCAGCCCGGGTTCTTCAGGATGGCTACTCCCTCAAAGAAACACGGAGCGAGATTGATCCACTTCTGGTCGACGAAGGTCCCCTTGCTCGGCTCGTTAAAGGCCATGCCGAGGCATCGCTGTTCCCACCAGCCAAGAAAGCGTTCCGCCTGCTCGCACTTGCTCACAGCAATGAAACCGAGATTGAAAACTCCACCTTTGAGGAGGACGGCTTCCGACGCGACGTCTCGCTCGTTTGGAGTAAGGCAGTGCGGCGTGATCGCGATCGCGCTGCGATTGAGGGATTCGAATACCGAATTCAACCTGCGATATACGAAGATGTCCGGGTCAAGGTACACCACCTGGTCATAACCCCGGGCGAAGAGCCACTTGAGAAACGTGGGTTTGACGTTGGTGTTCAATTCAAGAATGTCGTATTTGAAGGCCACGGAAAGGAAGTCGAGTATAGGGAGATCCTCGACCGGCACTACGCGGCACGGTTCGCGGGAAAGATCGAGATCCGCGGGAATGCGGTCGACGAGAAGGATGTAAAAGTCACAGTCCGGATGATGCTGAAGGAACGAGCCGCAAAGTACCCGTGCGTAGGGCAGAAAATTGAGAGAAACAATCGTGCACGCGGCTCGCTTCATTGGATGCGGACCCACTCCCTGGAGGCGAAATCGAACCGCTTGATCGGCTTTGCCGGCGCACCTGCCGCTATGGTGTAGGGCGGAATCTGGCCGATGACAACGGAGTTTGCTCCAATGATAGCCCCCGCTCCGATCTCCGCACCGGGTGCGACCACTACGCCATCACCAATCCACACGTTTTGTCCGACCACAACGTGCTTGTCACTATCAATCTGCCGGTCTAACGGCGGGATGTCCGGGTGCGTGTGGGGGCCGCTGTATTGCCCGTGATTGTGATCGGTGATGATGACACGGCTGCCAATCAAAACCCCATCGCCGATTTCCACACGGTGGGTAGCGGCAATGTGGCTCCAGCGGCTCACGGCAACATGGTCACCGATACGGATGCGAATGGTGTTGTCAGCAGACGATCCGGTGTTGATCGCCTCCAGCCACAGGCCTTCAGCAGCCTGGAAGTTTCGGCCCAGGCGGATGTCGCTCAATCCGCGCAAATGACATCGGGGGCCAAGAATCAACCCGCGGCATTGGAGCTTGCGCGCGAGGAAGAGGCGGCGCAAAAAAACTCCGATTCTGCGATTCAATTCGCCGGCAAAGACGAGCAGCCCATTGGTCTTCAAGAAGCTCGCGGCTTTAGCAAGCGGGGAACCGGGAGATGCGTTCATGCTCATCTCTTCAACTCAGGTCAAACAGTATCTTCACTGCCTTGTTGACGGCCCGGACTGCGAGGGACCATGCCTTAGCCAGCGGAAATGGCAGCGCGCAAATTGGGTAATCGAAGATCCAGTATAAAGGGTTGGACCCGAACGCCTTTCCGAGCACCGCTTGGGGGTCTTCCTCGACTCGAGACGCGAGCGATTTTCGGCTGAGGAGAAGCCAGTAAGGAAAGAACAGCCGGAGCGTGCCGTTCAAGATCGCCCGCTGCGTCGGTTGGCTTTCGAGCCAGGTGCGCGTGATATCGGCAAAAGTGGTTCCAAATACCTGGTACAGAGCATAGCCGACTTTGCTGTTGCCCCGGGCGGCTATAAGCGGATCGCGGATAAGAAGACTTCGGCGATGGTGATTGAGAGCCGAATAGTAGGGCCCGAGTTGAACAAGATTACTGCCGACCAGCGCTTCAAAAGGCCGATGCGGCAACGACACGATGCGATGCCGGTTAACTATGATTCCCGAAATGAAAGTGAAATTGACGTGGATATGCCGCGCCAGTTTTGCCGGATTCACAAACTCGAGATCCCGCTTGGGTTGGAACGATTTCGGTCCCTGGTATTCGCCGTCGAACCCAAAACCACGGATACACAGGATGTCATACTCGCGCTCAGCAATCGCCGCAAGGATTCGACGCACCGCCCCCGGCTGCACCAGGTCGTCGTCACTAAAGATCCAAACATACTTCCCGAATGCTTCAAGAAAACACTGAAGGATATTGCGGTCGGCGCCGAGATTCGTCTCATTCCGGATGGAGCGAATGGCCGCACCGCGGTCCCGATGGCGGCGCACCACGGCAGCAGTGCCGTCGGGGGATGCATTATCGGAAACCAGAAGTTCTACCCGCGGATCATCTCCAATCTGCGTAACCAATTCGGTCAGCAACTGATCGAGGCTGCGTTCCCGGTTGTAGGTGGGAATGGCAATGGTGAGCAGGGGAGAATCACTGGGCATGCCAGATTCTCCGGTACTTGGCAAAGGTGTACGTGCCCAGTGGAAGCGACATTAGAACGCCAATGATGAGGGAGCCCGCGGATACGCCGAGCGATCCATAATACTTGCCGAGAAGGACGGTGGAACAGCCAATCAGAATGGCGCTCAGTATGGAAATGAGGAGGAACTTTTCCTGCTTATGCGCCCGCAAATACAGGGCTTCAGCAAACGTAATGGCGCTGATGGGCACAGTCCCCAGAAGCAATGCCAGAGACAACGGATCAATGACCCGGTGAGCGAAAGCATTTCCTCTCAGGTGCAAAAACAGAAATCCGGTCCAGATCACGATGGCGCCCGCCACACAGACGCCACAGGATTGCCACAGAGCGCGGGAAAAAATGTGGTCCAGCTCGGCGTATTTCTTTTGGGCAATGAGCCCGCCAAACGGCGCCGCCTTGGTGTTAATCCAGGAAATAGAGACGGCCAGAAGTGCGCTGGCGAGGCTGAGCGACATTCCCATCTGCCCGGCAACAACCGCACCATGATACGCAAAGAGGACCGGATTGTAGAGCTGAAAGATGAAATAGCCGCATAACCAGCTCACGGCCATGCGCCACTGGAAAGGCCATACTTCCTGCATCCAATGAACCCGATGCAGCCCGGGATCGCGGCGCAAAAGCGGAAGCAGCAGGTTGCGATGCCGGACCAGGAATTCGCTGGACACGACAGCATTGCCGAGGATCATCATGGCGGGAGCAAAGAGCCCGTGGTGGAGTAGCAGCGATATCCATGCGAGCAGGCTCCCGGTGCCGGCCTGCAGAAACCGCTGACGGGCCACATTTGCCACGAACCCGCAGCCCTCCATAAACGAAAGCAGCGGATCCAGCTGGAAGGTAAGGGTGGCGGCGAGAGCCGCGCAATACCAGGGCAGATGCCAGGCAACTTTCTGCCCGGCCTGTTGGTGCGTGGAAAAAAATCGATAGCCAGCGACGATGAGAAATACGCCCAGAATTGCCGCAGCAGCACTGTACCAGCGAACCGTTTTTTGCAGCACAGACGCCAGCCGGTCGTGAGCAACGGGATCGCCGGAGACCGAAAGATCGCTCGAAATCGTCAGGTGAGCCCGCTCATGGCTTGCCATCTGCAAAATGACAAAAGAAAACCCAAGCTCGAATATGATCTGCAGGGCGATGAGACTGCCGAATGTGTAGTAGTAGCCTTGCTCGCCCGGTGTGAGAAAGCGAGCGATCAGCAGGACCGTGACAATTCCCGCCAGGCTAGCCCAGCCTCGGGCAAGAACCGTGAAAGCAATCGCCCTGTCCATACCCAGCCGGGATTTAATCCAGCGAAGAAGCGCTGCATACGCACGCGTAAACCGGGGCGACGGCTGAGCTTCGTCGGTTATCTCCGGCATGAGTACCTCGAAATCAAGTTCGTCGACAGGGTGCGACAGCCGCCCTTTCAGTATATGTTTCTATCGATTGTATTGTGCAGCGATCCGGGCGATCCTTCGGCTTACTGCGCTCTCGCCGCTGATCCCCTCGCGACAAGTTGCTGGTACTGGGAAATCTGCGCCTGGCTTGCGGCTTGCATATCGGCGCCTTTTTGCCAGTCGCGGTACCAGGACGCTGTCAAATCCAGCGCGGTTTCCAGGTCCAGGCGCGGACGCCAACCCAGTTCTACCCTCGCTTTGCTGGAGTCGAGTTTGAGAGTGGCCGATTCGTGGACACCCGGCGCCGTGTCAGATACCCACGCCGCTCCGTCGCCCCAGATCTGCGTCATCCGGTCGGCTATTCGAGAGACGGCCCACTCGTCGTTTTCGCTCGGACCGAAATTGTAGGCGCTGGAAAAACGTTCGCGATCGGCCAACAAGCGCTCTGCAAGCAAGACGTAGCCGTACAACGGCTCCAGGACATGCTGCCACGGGCGAATTGCCCCCGGGTTCCGAATGGCAACTCGATGCCCCTTCACAAATCCACGAATCAGGTCCGGCACGAGCCGATCTTCCGACCAGTCCCCACCGCCGATCACATTGCCCGCCCTTGCCGTGGCGATGCCCGCTCCATGACCGGAGGAAGATCCCGGTCCAAAAAACGATCTGCGATACGCCACGGTCACAATCTCCGCGCACGCCTTGCTGGAGGCATAAGGATCGTGGCCGCCCAATGGATCGCTCTCCCGATAGGGCCACACCCATTCCCGATTCTCGTAGCATTTGTCAGTGGTGATGCAGACAACTGCGCGCACGCTCTGCGTGTGACGCACCGCCTCCAGCACGTTGGCCGTACCCAGCACATTCGTGGCGTAGGTATCGAGAGGATCTTGGTACGATCGCCGCACCAGCGGTTGCGCGGCGAGATGAAACACCACTTCCGGCGCGAATCCTGACATCACCGATTGAAGTTGAGGGTAGTCGCGAATGTCGGCGCGCACATCCTGCACGGCTGCTCCGACGCGGGCAATGCCAAACAGATTCGGGTCCGTCTCAGGATCGAGAGCGTATCCGCACACCTGCACGCCCATATCCGCCAGCCACAGAGCAAGCCAGCTACCCTTGAATCCCGTATGGCCTGTAAGAAAAACGCGCCTCCCGCGCCAGCGGCTCACCAGGTCTTCCATGGCGAGTTTCCTCTGCTCCACAATTCTTCCAAACGCTGCTTGTCCCGCAACGTATCCATCGGCTGCCAGAAACCCTGATGATAGAAAGCCTGCACCTGTCCCGCCCGGGTGAGTCGCTCGATTGGCTGCTGTTCGAACATCCAGCTATCGTCCTCGATTTCATCCATCACCGGCAGCGAGAGAACAAAGAAACCGCCGTTGATCCAGCCGCCTTCTCCCCTTGGCTTCTCCTGGAAGGCATAGATCGAAGTGCCGTCGATGCCGAGCCCTCCAAAGCGGGCCGGTGGTTGCACCGCGGTGACCGTCGCCAGTTTGCCATGTTCCCTATGAAACCGGATCGATGCGCTAATGTCCACGTCGCTCAGTCCATCCCCGTAGGTCATGCAGAACGCATCCTCTCCCTCAAGGTAAGACTTGATCCGTTTCAACCTGCCCGCCGTTCCCGTGTTTTCGCCAGTGTCGACCAGGGTGACCATCCACGGCTCCGCCACACTCTGGTGCACACTCATCCGGTTATCGCGCATGTCGAATGTGACATCGGACATATGCAGAAAGTAGTTGGCGAAATACTCCTTGATCAGATACCCCTTGTATCCGCAGCAGATGATGAACTCGTTGATGCCGTGGTGGGAGTAAATCTTGAGGATATGCCAGAGAATGGGACGGCCACCGATCTCGATCATCGGCTTGGGACGCAGGCCTGTTTCTTCGCTCAGGCGCGTGCCTAATCCGCCTGCCAGGATTACTGCTTTCATCGGCGTCTCTCAGCCACCAAACTAGCGCGCCCTCCAGTACATCCAATCAAGCCGCGCGTGGAAGCTGTTCAGTACTACACTACACTATGCCGCCTTGTGTATCCTTGAGGTATTGGACGGCCGATGAGCAAAACCGCAGCCACGCTTCGCCAGGAGATCCTGGCCCTCACCGCCGAATACTCCCAACAGGCATTTCCACAAAAGGAATTTGAGCCGGGGCCGTCGCCTGTTCCCGTGTCGGGCAAGGTGATTGATGCCAGCGATCTTTGCTCAGTGGTGGATGCAGCGCTGGACGGATGGTTCACCACGGGGCGATTCGCAGAAGAGTTTGAGCGCAAGCTGGCGCGTTTTGTGGGAGTGCGCTGCGCGTCGCTGGTCAACTCCGGTTCCTCGGCCAATCTGGTGGCGCTCAGCGCTCTCACCTCTCCAAAACTTGGCGAAGACCGGCTCTTGCCGGGCGATGAAGTCATCACCGTCGCCGCGGGTTTTCCCACCACCGTGAATCCGATCATCCAGAACCGGCTGGTGCCAGTGTTCGTGGATGTCACGCTGCCGACATACGAAATCGATGCGAGCCAATTGGAAGCGGCGCTAAGTCCCAAAACTCGCGCGGTGATGGTTGCGCACACGCTGGGCAACGTCTTCGATCTCGACGCAATCACCGCTTTTGTCCGCAAGCATGACCTCTGGTTGATTGAGGACTGCTGCGACGCCCTGGGATCGACATGGAAAGGCCGCCCGGTGGGCACATTCGGCGATATCGCCACGGTCAGCTTCTACCCTGCCCACCACATCACCATGGGCGAAGGTGGCGCGGTCCTCACCGACAAACCCAATCTCCAACTGCTCATTGAATCGTTTCGCGATTGGGGACGGGATTGCTGGTGCCACACCGGCAAAGACAATACCTGCGGCAAACGTTTCGACTGGCAATTGGGAGCGCTTCCCTGCGGCTATGATCACAAGTACACGTACTCCCATATTGGTTACAACCTCAAAGCTACCGACCTGCAGGCGGCGTTGGGTCTTTCCCAGATAAAGAAACTCCCCGAATTCATTGCGCGGCGCAAAGAAAACTTCGCTTATTTGAGGACTCTACTCCAGCCCCACGAAGATGTCCTGCTGCTGCCGGAAGCCACGCCGGGTTCCGATCCCGCGTGGTTCGGGTTTCCCATGGCGGTGCGGGAGGGCGCGCCATTCAACCGCGAGGACCTGATCCGGGAACTCGAGGCGAAACACATCGGCACCCGCCTGCTGTTTGGAGGCAACCTGCTTCGCCAGCCGGCCTATCAGGATTGCGAGCACAGGGTGATCGGCGCCCTTGAGAACACCGATTTCGTCATGAACCGCGTGTTCTGGGTCGGCGTCTATCCCGGCCTGACCGAGAAGATGCTGGACTTTGTTGCTGCAGCCATTGGAAACTTCGTGCGCGACGCAAAGGCGCAGCCGCGGCGGACCGGCATCTCCGGATCGCTGATCGTTGGTTAGCACTTATCAGGGTTCATAGCTCTCGACCGTCCTTCTGAAACCTTCCTCTACGGAAGTGACTGGCTCCCACCCCAATGCCCGCATCTTCGAGATATCAAAATGACCGCCCGCCGTGGGGCTGACGATGTAACTGTCGCCCTGCTTGCGCTCCTGGCGTACCACTTGGCATCCGCGATCCGCGAACATCCCGCAAAGAAGATTGGCGAGTTCGAGCACCGAAGTTTCGGTTTCACTGCCCACGTTGTAGGCCTCGCCATTCGCCCCCATCAGGAGAATGGTGAAGAAGGCGATGGTAGCATCGGCCAGGTAGAGGAACGGCCGACGGGCGCTGCCGTCGCTCTTCATCACAATGTTGCGGCGGAGAACCACGTCGGCCACAAAATCCGCAAAGACACGGCCATCGTCCAACGCCATGCCGGGGCCATACGTGTGCGAGAGGCGGGTGATTCTTGCCGGCACTCCATATTGCGCATGCCAGCAGGCGCAGAGGGTCTCGCCGGCGCGTTTGCCCTCGGCATAGCAGGAACGGACGCGCGCCGGATCCAGGGCGCCGAAATCGGTCTCACGGATCGGATGGCCGAGATTGGCATGATTGCCGTATACTTCGCCGCTGGAAAAGAAGAGAAAGCTCTCGACCTGCGCCTCGCGCGCAACCTCGAGCATCCGCAGCGTCCCGGCGACATTGGTTTCAAAGGTTCCCGCAGGATCGCTCCCGTAGTATTTAGGACTGGCCTGGCTGGCGGCATGCACAATGAAGTCGGGCCGCGGACCGGTATAGGCCGCGCGGACGTCTTGCACCACGAACGTCAGATCGGGGCAGTTTCCCAGCACGCCAAACCGCCGCAATGCCTTCTCCTCATTCCTGACCAGCGCAATAACATGCACCCCAGCGCCGTGTACCCGGTTCAGGAAGAGCAGCGTCTCCACCATGTAGGCAGGGACAAAGCCGTTCGCTCCTGTAATCAGGATGGACTTCCCGAAGAACCGGTTCCACGGCAGCGCCGCCGCGCAGATCCTTTCAAGATCCTGCTCCACAATCCGCCGTTGCGGCCATAACGCCGACGAAGGGTTCATTCCCGCGATTATAGCGGCGGAAACACGACGCTCAGGATCCGCCGATAGTCAGCCTGTCAAACTGATATCATTCAAGCAGTCGACAGGTCAGAGTACCCGCGGTTTCTGAATCGCGCGGGGCGCGGCAACAAAGCAGCCACGGCGCGCCTGAAGGAGCACTGAAGAGCATGCACACCATTACGATCGGAGACCGTCCGGTCGGAAACAACAATCCGTGCTTCGTCATCGCGGAAATCGGCATCAATCACAACGGAGACGTGGGAATCGCCAAGAAGCTCATCACGATTGCCAAGGGCGCCGGCTGTGATGCCGTCAAATTCCAGAAACGCACTCCGGAAATCTGCGTTCCCCCCGCGCAGCGCACTACCATGCGGGAGACTCCGTGGGGCTATATCTCCTACATGGATTACCGCGAAAAAGTGGAATTTGACCTCGATCAATACAAGGAAATCGATGCATTCTGCCGGGAGCAGCAGATCCTGTGGTTCGCAAGCTGCTGGGATATCCCATCCGTCGATTTCATGAAACAGTTCGACGTGCCTTGTTACAAGATTGCTTCCGCAACGATGAAGAACGAAATGCTAATACGGCACACGCGGGCGACCGGCAAACCAATCATCCTTTCCACGGGGATGAGTTCGTTTGAAGATGTCGATCGCGCCGTCGGCGTCCTGGGACCTGACAATCTTGTGCTGCTTCACGCGGTCAGCACCTATCCGGCGGATTACGGTGAATTGAACCTTCGCGCCATCGTGACCATGAAGGAACGGTACAAAGTGCCCATCGGATATTCGGGCCATGAGACCGGCATTCCCACCAGCGTAGCCGCGGTGGCCATGGGAGCCTGCATCGTGGAACGCCACATCACTCTCGACCGCGCCATGTGGGGCAGCGACCAGGCGGCCTCTCTCGAGCCAAACGGCATCACCCGCCTGGTCCGCGACATCCGCCTGATCGAGCGCAGCATGGGCGACGGCAACAAGCGCGTCCTGGAGCGGGAACTGCCCATCATGGCAAGGCTTCAGCAGACAAACTCATGAATTCCCTGAAGAACATCCGGGCCGTGGCCATGGACGTGGACGGAGTCCTCACCGACGGCATGTACTGGTGGGGCTCGAACGGCGAGGAACTGAAGCGGTTCTGCTTTGCCGACAGCACCGGCATCGCCCGTGCCATCAAGGCCGGCATCCGGATTGCGCTCATCTCCGGCGAGTCAAGCGAAGCAGGCATGGCGCTGGTCCAGCGCTATGCGGATAAGCTCAAAATCGCCGACGTGTACAAAGGCTGCCACGACAAGGCTGCCGCGCTACGCGATTTCGCGCAACGGAATGGACTCGAGCTCGAGGAGATCTGCTTCATGGGCGACGATTTTATCGATGCGCCGGCCATGGCAATCGCCGGCCTGGCAGCCGCGCCCGCCGATGCACAGGCTCTCGGCAGGCAGAACGCGCAACTCGTCACCCAGCGCCCGGGCGGACAGGGCGCGGTTCGCGAACTCCTCGATCTGATCCTCGAGCATCACGACGCTGGAAACTGATTATGGCCTCTTTGACCAAGCTCTCCGATTATGTGATGGACTTTCTTGCCCGGCAGCAGGTGGGCCACGTCTTCATGCTCTCGGGCGGCGGCGCCATGCACCTGAACGACTCGCTCGGCCGCTGCAAGGGACTCAAATATGTCTGCAATCTGCATGAGCAGGCCGTTTCCATCGCAAGTGGGCTAATCCTGTGTTGCTGTTGTTTCCCCGGCGACTCATAATGGCTGCCCTTGGGGAGCATCTTTATGAAAAAGCTCGAAGATATGATCGGAGAGCAAATCGCCGCATGCGTTCCAATGTTCGACCCGATTGTCATGCAAAAGATGACGCTTCATGCCGTCGAGCAGGCTGGAATCTGGGTTGGAACACTGGGAGCTCTCCCAACAACCGAATACTGGTGAGGCTCGGCGCGCAAACATCCCCCAAAACTCTCCTGTTTTTTTTACCGTGGCACGAAATAAGGATGATATGGGGAAGTCTCGATGCCCCAGCCCTGAACGAAAAAGGGAAGCCGTCATATGAGTTGAAGGGTGCTCCCCAAGTTGGGAGCTGCTCTAACAGTGCCACATTGCCAACCGATGGCAAATATGGGGCATCCTTGGACGCGGAC
>CAWBIG010000027.1:0-136561 GCA_963788435.1 uncultured Acidobacteriota bacterium
CTATCGCTATCTTCGTGCGCCAGGATGCGCGCCACACTCTGCGCGTGCTCTGCGAACCGGGGCTCCTCCAGCAAGGAATGCAGGTTGAGGGCGACGCGGTATGGCGTGTAATTGGCGCGCTGAATCACGCGGGCAACCTTGAGGCGGCGCATGCGGCGGGCGTTGTCGGGCTGGTCGTGGGAGTAGGGCATGATGAGCATGGGCCTGCCGGCCATGAGCGCCTGCGCGGTGGTACCCACACCGCCCTGGTGGACAATGACGGAGGCGCGGGGAAAGAGCTTTGAATAGGGCGCGTACTCGGCCACGCATATAGAGGACGGCAGGTCTATTTTGGGGCGATTGCGGGCATCGTTGCCGATGAGGAGGACAGCGCGAACCTTCAGTTGAAGAGCGGCGCGGGCGGATTGCTCGTAAAAGCGGCCGGCGGCGAGCACGGCGGCGGAGCCCAGAGTGAACACGACCGGCGGTGGGCCGGAGTCGAGGAACGCGTCAAGATGGGGCGGCAGGGCGGCGTTGCCGTTCTCCGCGTCGTAGTAGCAGAAGCCGGTGATGCGGGCGTGTGGGGGCCAGTCTTTCTGCTCCACGCCGAGCACGCGGGAGAAGAGCGCGAGGACCAGATAGGGCGAGTGCTTGGCATCGAAGATCGGGTTGAGTTCGCGCGGCAGGCCCAGCTGGCGGCGAAGGTCGTAAATGGGTTCGGGCCAATTGCGCGTGGTGAAGCGCGCCAGCCGCTTCATCACCCGGCCCATGCCGGGCGTGCGATCAGCGCGGGCCAGCCGCGGATACGGCGGAAGCACAGGCGGATCGAAGGCGGAAAAGAAGGAGAGCGGGGCGAGAACATAGCTGGCCCAGGGGATGCTGGTGATTTCGGCGACGATGGGGCCGGCGTAATTCAGCTCGCCGAGCAGGAGAAGGTCGGCGCGTTCGGGCGTTGTGGCGGCCGCGAGCAGGTCATCGTAGGTCTGGTGGAGGACGGGGAAAAGAAAATCGCGCAGGCCGCGCTCGGTGCCGTGCTTTACGTCATAGATCATCTCGACCAGAGCGGTATTGGTGGCGTCGATGTCGGGGCGGATGGGGCGGAATTCGAGACCGAGGGGCTCAATCTTTGCGCGGTAGAGGTTGGGCAGAGCCATCACCGGCGTGTGCCCGCGGCGGCGCAGCTCCAGCGCGATGGCAATCAGCGGATGGACGTCGCCGTAGGTGCCGATATTGGAGAGAACGATGCGCACCGCTATGAGATTAATGCATGGGGCGTGAGGACAGATGAGGGAAAGGTGAAGAAGTGAAGGAGTGAAGAAGTGAATAGGCGAGCAAGAGCCGATGAAAGTCAGTGCGAGCGAAACTGCTTCGGCGGCGGCGGTGGGTTGCTGTAGAGTGGCAGCCATGCCACGACACAGCAAGACGACCATTATTGCGCTCGCGGTGCTCGCCTCAGCCATCGGCTCGCTGCTGCACGAGGGGCTGGGGCATGGGGTAACGGCGTGGTTGCGCGGCGACCTGGTTACGGAATGGACCAGCAACCACCTGGATTCAGTGCGCCCGGACCGGCTGGTGGACGCAGGCGGGACGCTGGTGAATCTGATTGCCGGCTTCGCGTTCTACTTTGCCGCGCGGGCCGCGGGATCGCGGGCGAATCTGCGCTACTTCCTTTGGCTATTGGCGGCGCTGAACCTGCTGCACGCCGCAGGCTATTTCCTGTTCTCCGGCGCGCTGGGGCTGGGCGACTGGGCGCAGGTGATTGCCGGGCTGCCGCACCAGGGCGCGCTGCAGGTTGCGATGGCGGTGACGGGAGCGCTGCTGTACGTGGTGTTCCTGCGCTGGATTGTGATTGGGCTGCGGCCTTTCTGCCCCAGCCGCGCGGAATACAACGCCACGGGACGCCTGCCTTACTACGCTTCGTGCATCTACATGTGCATGGCCGGCGCACTGGATCCGATGGGATTCAAGCTGATGCTTCTCTCAACTTTGCCGGCGTACTTCGGCGGGTTGAGCGGATTTCTTTGGGGCGACGTCTTTCTGCGCGGGCAGCGTGAGCCGGATGAAGTGCTCACGGTGCGGCGCAGCGTGGCTACGGAAATCTGCGTGGCGCTGATTGGGCTCGTTTTTTTGCTCACCGTGGCGAGGGGGATTGAGTTCAGGCGTTAGTTGCATGCAGGGAACAGGGACGAGGGAAAAGGGATAAGGGACAAGGGACAAGGGACAAGGGATAAGGGATAAGGGATAAGGGAAAAAGGGGGCCGTGGACTGTGCACTGTGAACTTCAAACGAAGGGGTTAGCGATGCGTTTTTCGGGCGGAAAGTGCGGGATGTGCTGGCAATTGGCGGCAGCGTGCATGGCGATTTTGGCCATGATTGTGCCCACGATGGGAGCGCAGCAGGCGTACGAGGTGATCGATCAGTGGAAGATCGGCGGATCGGGGTCCTGGGATTACCTGACCGTGGATTCGTTGGCGCACCGGCTCTACATCACGCACGGGGTGAAGGTGGACGTGGTGGACACTGAGAGCGGCAAGGTGGTGGGCCAGATTCCGGGGCTGTACGCGATCCATGGCGTGGCGCTGGATGATACGGGGAAGTTCGGGTACATCTCCGACGGCGGAGCGAATGCGGTGGTGGTGTTTGATCGGCTATCACTGGAGAAAGTGGCGCGGATCCCGGCGGGGCGGAATCCGGATGGGATTGTTTATGAGCCGGTGACGAAGACGGTGTGGGCGTTCAACGGCCGCAGCCGGAGCGCCACGGTGATCAGCACCGCGGCGAACAAGGCCGGGGACCCCGGCGACGGGTCCACAGCGCCGGGGTGGAAAGTGGTGGCTACGATTCCTCTGCCGGGCAAGCCGGAATTTCCGGCGGTGGACGGCGATGGGAATGTTTATGACAACATCGAGAGCAAGAACGAGATTGTGCGGCTGGATGCGCACAGCTACAAGGTGACGGCGGAGTGGCCGGTGGGGTGCAAGTCGCCTTCGGGACTGGCGATGGACCAGGCGGGACACCGGCTGTTCAGCGTGTGCGACGGGCGGAAGATGAGCGTGATGGATTCGAACACGGGCAAGAGCCTGGCGCTGGCGCCGATCGGCGATGGGCCGGACGCGGCCGCATACTCGCCGGCCAAGAACCTGGCTTTTGCCTCCTGCGGCGAGGGCGAGCTGACGGTGATCGACGCGGGCACGCCGGCGTATGCGGCGATCGAGAACCTGAACACGCAGCAGGGAGCAAGGACCATGGCCTACGACCCGGCGACGGACCGCGCGTACCTGGTGACGGCGGAGTTTGGGCCGGCGCCGGCGGCGACCAGGGCGCATCCGCACCCGCGGCCGACGATTGTGCCGGGGACGTTTACGGTGATTGTGGTGGGGAGGAAGTGAAAAAAGCAGGGAACGGGGACAAGGGACCGAGGGACCAAGGGACAGAGACTTCATTGAAGATGCGAAGGTTTGAGGCCTCAGCCTATTTTTCGGCTTTGGAGAAGGTGAGGCTGGCGGAGTTGATGCAGTAGCGCAGGCCGGTGGGGCGCGGGCCGTCGGGGAAGACGTGGCCGAGGTGCCCGCCGCAGCGCGCGCAGGAAACCTCAATGCGGCGCATGCCGTGGCTGCTATCCTCGTGCTCCGCGACGGCGGTGGAGTCGGCGGGGATCATGAAGCTGGGCCAGCCGCAGCCGGAGTCGAACTTGGCGCCGGAGTTGAACAGCAGCGCGCCGCAGCCGGCGCAGTGGTAGTCGCCGGTTTCGTAATTGAATTCGAGCACGCCGGTGAAAGCGCGCTCGGTGCCTTTCTCGCGCAGGACGTGATATTGCTCGTGGGTGAGCTGGGCGCGCCACTCGGCGTCGGATTTTGTGATCTTGTCGGATGAATCTGACATGGGGAAACTCCTGTGAGCAATCAGGACCTTTCTTATTCTGGCATCCTCGCCCAGGTCCCCGCGCCGCGGACCTTTCGACGGGCTCAGGGCAGGCTCCGGGCCCTCGCTCCCGGTTCTCAGTCCCGAGTTAGGCTTCGGCGATAAGGTCGATTTCGACCAGCGCGCCCTTGGGAAGCCGCGAGACCTCCACGGTGGTGCGTGCGGGTGCAGCCATGCCGCTGGGCGCCAGGTAGCTGGCGTAGACCGCATTCATGGCGGCGAAATCGTCGAAGTCCTTTAGGTAAACGGTGGCCTTGACGACGCGGGCCATGGAGGAGCCGGCCGCCTCGAGAATGGCCTTGAGGTTCTCCATCACGCGCGTGGTCTGCTCGGTGATGCCGCCCGGGACCATCTGCTGCGTGGCGGGATCGAGCGCAACCTGTCCGGCGGTGAAGATGAGCCCGGGCGGAGGAAGCTCAATGGAGCCGAGGCGGATGCCCTGCGAGTAGGGGCCGATGGCAGCGGGCGCCTGGGCCGTGGCGATGGCTTGTTTGCTCATGAAAACGATTGTAGCGGGGGCAGTTCACAGTTCATAGTTCACAGTTCAATGTTGCGCGAGCGTTGGGCGCCCGCTATCGCAATGAACTATGAACTACGAACTGCGAACTACGAACTACGAACTGTTTCTCAGTGCCACACGCCGAGCAATGCGCCGATGACGAGAAGACCAAAGAGCCAATAGCCGCCGTTAATCATGAAGTACTTGGGGCCGCGGCCTTCGTAGATGGAGCTGGGGTAAAGGATTGCGGCGACGAAGCCGACCCACACCAGCAGGCCGATGTGGAGGCCGTCGAGCGCGGAGTCCGCGTGTGACCAGAGAATGACATGCGCCAGCACGAAGGCGAGCAGGAAGTCGCCGATGAATGACGCGATCATGCCCCAGATAACGCCTTTGGGTTTATCGCCCTTCGGCCGGCCGACAATGTTGGCCCAGTGCTTGCCAAACAGCGGGGGCGAGTACCACAGTGCGCCGATGATCCAGAGGATAATCGCGCAAATGAGGATGGCCCGGTAATTGACGAGGTGATGAAGATGTTCCATGTGCCCTCCAAGGCTGATCTTGACTGCTTAGGATTGCAACTGAAGGAAGTGTGATCCTGACTTTGGAGCAACGGGGGTGGGCATGTCAATGGCAAAGATTGCAAAGAGGTTACCAGGGTATCCAGGGCTGCAACGGGCCGCGCGCCAACCCACGGGGCGCGGCGTTTAGAGGGCGATTATTCATTTGCGCTTCAGGGCTTCCAACTCGTCCAGGGTGCGCGGCCAGTCCGCGCCCAGCAGGCGCGAAAGGCTGCGGTCGGCCAGGACCTTGCCGCCGGTCTGGCATGTGGGGCAGTAATTGGTTTCGTTATCGGCATAGCGAATGCGCTGGATGGGGCTGCCGCAGCGCGGGCAGTTCTGGCCGAAACGGCCATGGACGGCGAAGTCGGGGCGAAACGCGGTCACCTTCTCTGGAAAGCTGTGGGCGGCCTCTGAAACGAGGCGGTCCATCCAGGTGGTGAGGATCTGCCGCGTTGCCTCCCACAGGCTCTGCCACTCGGCCGGTGTCAGCTTGCTCGTGAGCGTGATGGGCGAAAGCCGCGCCGTATGGAGAATTTCGTCGGAGTAGGCGTTGCCCACGCCCGATATGAGACGCGGATCGGTGAGGGCGCGCTTTAGGGTGCGGTTTTCGCGCGTCAGCGCTGCGCGGAAGGCGGCGAGATCTGTAGCGGGCGAGAAGATCTCGATGCCGCCGGGGTTGATGTCGGCGAGCGCCTGCTCGCCGCTGAGGACGTGAAGCGAGGCGCGGCGTTTGGAGCCGGCTTCAGTGAGGGTGAGCGAGCCGGAAGGGAAGTCGAAGGCGAGGAGGCCATTGCGGCCGGCGAGTTTTGCTTGCGGCGGTTTCCAATGCAGGCGGCCGGCGATCATGAGATGAATAACCAGCCAGATGTCGCCGGCCTCCTTGGCTTCGAGGCCGATGGCGATGCGCTTGCCGATGCGCCGTATCGCTGTAACGGTGCGGCCTTCGGCGGCGGAAACGGGCGGATCGACCGTGCGCAGCACAAAGACCGAGCCGAGGCGCACTTGCTCCAGCCTCTGGCCCAGAATGCGCGGCTCCAGCGCAGCGATGTAAGCGGAGATGTCAGGCAGTTCGGGCACTTGCATCCATCTTGCTGCGGGTTTGGAGAATTCGCAACAGGTTCTCTGCGCGCAGGTCGCAGTAGCCAACCGCTAGAGGATCGTGTTGTCGATGAGGCGCGTGGTTCCAACGCGTGCAGACAGGGCGAAGAGCGCGCCTGGAACCGCGGTTTCCAGCGGTTCCAGGGTGTTCCAGTCGACCAGCGCAATATAGTCGATGCGGATAAGCGGCTGCTCACTGAGAATGCCGCGCGCCGCATCGATGAGGACGCCGGCGTTCCGCTGGCCTTTCGCATTCATGGCCTCAACCCAGCGAATGGCGCGGCTGAGCGCCAGCGCCTGGCGGCGCTCGTCGGAGTTCAGGTAGACATTGCGCGAGCTGAGCGCGAGGCCGTCGGAGTCGCGCACGATGGGGCAGACGACGATCTCGGTGCCGAGACGCAGGTCGGCGGTCATGCGCCGCAACACTGCAACCTGGGCTGCGTCTTTCTGGCCGAAGAAGGCGAGATCGGGTTCTGCCGCAACAAAGAGTTTGGCCACAATGGTGGCGACGCCGCGGAAGTGGCCGGGCCGCGATGCGCCATCGAGGCGATGGCTCAGCCCTTCCACTTCGACAATGCTGGCGGCCCCGGCTGGATACATTTCTTCCACGCTGGGCGCAAAAACGGCGTCCGCGCCAAGCGATTCCGCCAGCGCGCAGTCCGCCTCAAACGCGCGCGGATAGCGGGCGTAGTCTTCATTCGGCCCGAATTGGGTGGGATTGACGAAGATGCTTGCGGCGGCCACGCCGCATCGGCTGCGGGCGGCGCGGAGGAGCGAAGCATGCCCCTCATGCAGAGCTCCCATGGTGGGGACGAGGCCGACGGTATTGCCCGCGGTGCGTGCCGCGCGCGACCATCCGCGCAATTCGTTGACGGTGTGAATAATCTGCATGGCGATAGGATGCGACAAAAGGGCTCAGGCTGCGCCAAACTCGTCCAGGTCCTGGCGCGCGTCGCTGTTCACGACTGCATCGGCGTCGTCGGGCATCTCGATGACGGCATTGCGCGGCGCCGCGGGCAGATGGTAGCTCTCCTCGTCTGACGGGAATGCGCGATGCTCCACGTCCTCGCGATAGCTTTCGATGGCGGTGCGGAACAACTCGGCGGCATCCGCGTAGCGGCGGACAAACTTGGCAGGGGGCGCAAAGGTGAGGTTGACCAGATCGTGAAAGACCAGGATCTGGCCATCGCAATCCGGACCGGCGCCGATGCCGATGGTGGGGATGGAAAGCTCGGCGGTGATACGCGCGGCCACTTCGCGTGGCACGCCTTCAAGCACCAGCACGCCGGCGCCGGCCTCAGCCAGCGCATGCGCATCGGCGCTTAGCCGGGCGGCGGCCTCAGTGGTTCGCGCCTGCACGCGATAGCCGCCCATTCGGTGCACGCTCTGCGGCGTCAGGCCCACGTGCGCCACCACGGGGATCTCTGAATCCACCAGCTCGCGCACCAGTTCCACGCGCGGGCCTTCAATCTTCACCGCCTCGGCGCCGGCTTCCTTGATAAACCGGACCGCGTTGCGAACGCTCACTGCAGCACTGCCGTGATAGCTGCCGAAGGGCATGTCGGCCACCACCAATGCGCGGCGCACGGCGCGGCGCACGGCGCGGGTGTGGTGCAGCATCTCGTCCACCGTTACAGCCAGGGTGTTGTCGTGGCCCAGCACCACCTGTGCCAGCGAGTCGCCGACGAGGATGAAGTCAATGCCGGCCTCGTCCACCAGCCGCGCGGTGGAGTAGTCGTAGGCCGTCAGCGCGGAGATTGGCTTGCCCTGACGCTTCATCTCGGCCAGCGCGGGCATGGTCACTTTGGGCAGGGGGATTCCGGCGGAGTTGCCGGCGGACGAAGAGCTCCCGGGGAAGTTCGTGAGGCTCATGTGTGTCTCCAGTGCCGCTCCGTGCGCTCAGGATGCGGCCCGTACGGCTAAAGTATACGCCCGGTTGCTTGCGCTTTGTTCGGGCCGGGACGCAGACTTGTAGTAGCCATGCTTCTGGAACCGGAACAGGTTATTGCCGAGGCCCTCGGCGGGCTTACCGTGCTCGGACTCGCCGCCGGTGCGTGCGCGTTTGCGGCCATGTGGCCCGGTTCGCAGATCTTTGGCCGCACGCTCATTGCTCCAGCCCGGCGCGGCGAAATCGCGCTGACCTTCGACGACGGCCCCAATCCCGCATGGACGCCGCGCCTGCTCGAGCTTCTGGCCCGCCACGACATCAAGGCCACGTTCTTCCTGGTGGGCAAGTTCGCCAGCGAGGAGTCGGTGCTGGTGCGCTATATCGCCAACGGCGGCCACGCCATCGGGAACCATTCCTGGACCCATCCCAACCTGGCGCGCACTTCGGCGGCTCGCATCGGCGAAGAACTGCGCAACACCAAGGACGCGCTGGAGCAGATCACGGGAAAGCCGGTGAAGCTTTTCCGGCCGCCATTCGGCGCACGCCGGCCATTTGTGATGCGTAAGGCGCGTGAGCTGGGCATGACCCCGGTGATGTGGAACGCCATGACCAACGACTGGGAGGAGCCTGCGGCGGAGCGGATTGCCGAGCGGCTGATGGCGAAGGTCGAGGCTGCGGGACGGCGCGGGCGAGCGGCCAATATCGTTCTCCATGACGGCGGCCACCGCATGCTCGGCGCCAACCGCGGACCCTCAATCCGCGCCGCCGAAATTCTTATCGAAAAATTCCGATCCACCCACCGGTTTGTCACCGTCGAGGGCTGGATCCCCGAAAATTCTCCGGCTTCCGCTAAGTGATCCGAGGCGGGAAATCTGCAATTCAACGCATCGTCATATCATGATGTATTGATATCAAACGGTTTTCGACAAGTATTAACTCCACCGTTACATCAAGATATGTTGATGGGAAAACTGCACCAGAATTGATGCACACGTCATTGCTGCTGGATCGATGTCGCCTTGTTGTCCCGATAGGTGACTTTGATGCGTTTGCCGTTCACGTCGTAGTCCACCGTCCGGTCGCCTTCGGTCTGGCTGTCGTAGGTCGCCTTCATGCCGATGGCCATGCGGGTCTCAAGCTCGCTCATGCCCGGTTTCACCTGGTGTGCGTCGATGGCCGCCCACACGTCCTTCGGCCAGTTGTCGTAGATGGTGTGGGGATCGTCGTAATAAAAGAGCAGGTCGGGGAAATAATGCTCGTCGATGGGGCCGTCCATGAAGCCTACCGGCGTGGCATAGAGCGCGTTGCTGCCCGGCAGCGAGAAGACAACCATGGCCTGGTGATCGCCGTGCTCGATGTTGTCGTGGACGGAACGCGGCGCCACTGCCTTGACGATCTTCTTCACATCCAGCTTCTGCGCAGGGGGAATCAGCGCCACCGGTTTGGACCACTCCACGCTCCCGCCCGCGTAGGGATAGTAGGGCATGGAATTGCCGTTTTTCATCCACACGCTGGTGCCTTCCAACTGCTTCAAATCGTCGTAGTGGGCGGGAAAAATCATGCGCACGACGGCGACATCGTCAGGGGAAACCTGCTGCTGCTGATTGTGCTGGACGCCCGGCTCCTGGCGGTGATGCCAGACGCTGAGCAGATAAATGCCGCCAATGGCGAAGGTGATGGCGAAGGGAATGAGGATCTTTTTCCAGTTGCTCATAACGGAATAGAACCGGCCTCAGGATAGCAAGGGGAATCGCGCCAGGGTTACAGAAGCGTCGCGTCGACCTTCATCGATTCCTGCGTTACGGGCGCGTTCCGCCGCAGGGCTTCCGATGTGAGCTCGTCGGCGCGGCGAAGGCTGGGGAAAAGCGTGGCCCACAGGCCGGAGACGACCAGCGAGCCGATGCCGCCGTAAATGGTGGCGCGGACCGCGCCCCACCACTGCGCGGTGAGGCCGCTTTCAAACTCGCCCAGTTCATTGGATGCGCCGATGAAGAGCGAGTTGACCGCGGAGACCCGGCCGCGCATCTCCGGCGGCGTGGCCAGTTGCAGAAGTGAGCCGCGGATGATGACGCTGACCATGTCTGCCGCGCCCAGGATGGCCAGGGTGACCAGCGAAAGAACCAGGTTGCGCGAGAAACCAAAAACGATGGTGGCGGCGCCGAAAATCGATACGGAGATGAACAGCCGCGGCCCGGCCTTGCGCGCCAGCGGGAAGCGCGCCAGCACCAGGGACATGACCAGCGCGCCCACCGCGGGCGCGGCGCGCAGCATGCCCAGGCCGCGGGGGCCGGTGTGCAGGATGTCGTTGGCAAAAATGGGCATGAGCGCCACTGCACCGCCCAGCAGCACCACGAAAAGGTCCAGCGAGAACGAGCCCAGCAGCATTGGCATCCGGCGGACGTACTGAAACCCGGCCAGCACCACCTTCAATGAAGCCGCGCGGTGCTCCATCCGCCCCGGACGCACGTGGAGCGTGACGATCAGGACAAGGAACCAGACCAGGGCAAACAAGGTGAAGCAGTAAACAATGCCCGCGCCGGCCAGCTCGCGCGACGAATCATGGCCGGGAAACATCCGCAGCAGGGGCAGAGTGTAGAGGATGCCGCCGAGTGCCGGCCCGGTGGTGTTGGCGAACTGGAAGATGGCCCCGCCCCATGTGACCGCGTTGACGAAATGCTTTTCCGGAACCAGATGCGGGATCAGCGCGGAGCTGGCCGGCCCGGAGAACGACCGTCCCGTGCCGATGAGAAAGAGCACGCAGTAAATGGGGAACACGCGCCGCGAGCCCGCCAGCGTGAGCGCCAGCAGTCCGCCGGTGCAGAGCATCTGCAGCGAATAGCAGACCAGAATCACCATGCGGCGATCGAAGCGGTCCGCCACGTGACCGGCAGGCAGCAGAAAGAGCAGCCCGGGAAGAAACAGCGCCAGGCCGGTGTAGCCAAGGTCCAGCGCGCGGTGGGTCATGGCGTAAACCTGCCACGCCACGGCTACTGCCTGGGCCTCCGCGCCCAGGATCACCATCCCGCGTGCGAGCTGGTAGCGGCGGAAGTCGCGCGACGCGAAGGACTCCAGGCCGCGCCGGGACGATGGCTCAGGGGAAGGCATCCACTTTCAGGGTACCGGATGGGTTCGCGGTCACCAAATAGCCGGTGGCGCCCAATTGAGTGTCGCCTTTACGCGGGAAAAGCACCTGCCGGCTGCAAACTAGTTTCTAATCTGAAGATGAGCGTGATTGCGGGCATCGTCGCGGAAGGGCTGCAGGAGAGAAAGAAGGAGGCGTTTCACTGGGTTGTCACCCTGGGCGCTCCGGGGCTGTTTGCGGTTTCGTTCCTTGATTCCAGTGTCATTCCCCTTGCCATCCCCGGGTCCACCGATCTGCTGCTCCTGTGGCTTATCAGCCACGGCGGCGACCCCTGGCTTTTAGGGCCGTGTGCGCTTGCAGGCAGTCTGGTGGGCGGCTGGACCACCTGGCGGCTGGGCAATAAAGGCGGCCAAAAAGCCATCGAGCGTTATGTTCCGCCACGCCTTGAGAAGCGCGTTTGCGGATGGTCGCAGCGCAACCCCGTGCTGACGGTGTTTTTACCGGCCATCCTGCCGCCGCCCATCCCGCTGTGGCCGTTTCTTCTGACCGCAGGCGCTCTGGGCACAACCTGGCGGCGGTTTCTGGTCGCATTCGGTTCCGGGCGCGCACTTCGCTACGGGCTGGAAGCATGGCTGGCCTATGTCTACGGCCGCCACATCATCCGCCTCTGGTCCTCCACGCTGCAAAAGTGGGAGCCGGTGATCCTGTGGAGCTTTGTCTCTTTAACTGTGCTCGGTCTGGCCTGGGGCATCTGGAAGCTGCGCCGCGTTTCGCGCCAGGAAGGGAGCGCCCGGAACCTGCACCCAAGTCACGCCGATTGAATCCGAACCCCATGCCGGCCTGCAACATTCCCACTTGCCCATCGTCTACATTGAACAGCAACGACGTGACGCCTTCTTTCCTGGAATGCAGGAATTCACAGGCCAATTCGTGGAGTCTTAGTCTGCCAAATCGGCCTTCAACAACGTTTCCGGCCAGTTTTACCCGCATCTGTTTCTGCACGCTGGCGTTGATTTGTCTTGCGATAGTCCCGGCGTGGGGCCGCCAGGCTCCGGATCAGTCCGCCAGTTCCCAGCCGGACGGGCGCTCCGGAGTCCTCCACGGCGTAGTGATGAACCGCGACCAGGAGGTGTACGAAGGCGCCCATGTTGAGTTGTCTATCCCTGCCGAGCCTACGCCCCGCCAAATCACCACCGATGCCAACGGCCGCTTTGTGTTTTCCGGGGTACCGGCGGGAACGTTCACGATTTCGGCGTCAGCTTCCGGCTTCAACACAGCCAAGATCGCCGGCGTGCTTCACGCCGGCGAAAGCATGGAGGTCCCTGCCATCATGCTCTCCATGGCTGAGACCACCACCGATGTGAATGTCACCGCTTCCCGCCAGGAGATCGCCACCGAAGAGGTGAAGGTGGAAGAAAAGCAGCGCGTCCTGGGCTTCATTCCCAACTTCTACGTCGTCTACGACGCCCATCCGGCCCCGCTTTCGCCGCGCCAGAAGTTCTCTCTCGCCTGGCACGACTCCATCGATCCCATCACCTTTGCCAGCGCCGGCTTTTTTGCCGGAATTGAGCAAACCCAGAACACCTTCAAGGGCTACGGCCAGGGCGCGCAGGGATATGCCAAGCGCTACGGAGCCGACTACGCCGACGGATTCTCCAGCGACATGCTGGGCGGGGCGCTGTTTCCGTCCCTTCTCCATCAGGACCCCCGTTACTACTACAAGGGTAAGGGCTCGATCGCTTCGCGTACCCTGTATGCCGTCGCCATGGCCGTCATGTGCAAGGGCGACAACGGGCGCTGGCAGTTCAATTACTCGGCTTTGGCTGGGAACCTGGCTGCGGGCGGAATCTCGAACCTCTACTATCCGTCCAGCGATCAAAACGGCTTCGGCGTGATTCTCGACACCACCGCCATCGGAATGGGCGAAGGCGCCATCGGCAACATCTTCCAGGAGTTCGTGGTTCGCAAGCTGACCCCCTCGGCGCGCAAACAGCCGGCCCCCTGACCACTTTTCGCCGCCCCCAAGGTGTTTAAAATCAATCGGTGTTCAGCCGGTACAACCGAAACTGCTTCGGCATACTTCTCATCCTGTATGACGCGTTCGCTCGAAGACGCCAATGCACTGTCCGCGCTGGATGCCAAAGTGCTGCGGGAGATCCACACCGACGGCTGGCAGATCACCGGAGTTCTGGCCCGCGAACAGGGCAAGGGACCTGACTTCGCCTATTCCATCGGTCTGTTCCATATGCTCGGCCACCCGGAGGTCATCCTTTTCGGCTTGCCCATCGACATGTGCATGCGCGCGGTGAACCAGATCGCTCTCGACATTCGCGACGGCAAGCGCTTCCAGCCCATGGCTGTCTACAGGCGCCTCCTCACTCGGCCTCAAGCCTGCTGCTTCCGCGAGGTAGATAGAAAGCACTACCGCGGGCACGTGGGCTACGCCCTGTGGTTTTACGAGACCGATCCCTTCCCGCTCATGCAGTGCTTCTGGAGCGATGAGCACGGGCGCTTCCCGTGGGATCCGGGGTGCAGTTCCTGGGCGCGGGATGCCCAACCGCTGCTCTACGAATAGCGCCGGAGTCGTCCAAATCTGTTCCTTTTTGGCCATAAACCGGATCTTTTTCCCAAAAATGCTGCGAGAATCTCAAAAACTCAGTGCGATTGCACCACTCCCGGTGAAATCCACAGAATTATCTGAGATTTCAACTTGCATCCACAGATTGAGGTAGCGCATAGTCCCGTCAGTTGGTAGCCCAGTAACGAATTGGAAGCAAGCATTTCCTGCCCTGCAGGAAGATGAAAGATCCAAAGGAATTGGATTATCGCCTGCGGCGAAAGCCGCGGGAAAGAGATTTGAAGAGATTGGAAACTCATCCTCCGCTGAGCAGGGCGATGCAAAGTTCAATGGAATGCAGAAGTTCGTTGCCGGCTTGATGTTGGGACTTTCGTTCATGGAGGGATGGTTGCAAAGGCGGGTTCGCCCGCACGCGTGGCTGCCCCGGCGAAGTGAGCGAATACGGACCAGGATCGGGCAGGAGGCGTAACAACCGGGGGAAGCCGGTAATTCAACCTCGCAAGAGGCGACGATTACCGGAAGAAGCTGGAAGGGACGTTTCCGGCCGGGATGCAGGCAAGGTGATCGGGCTCGGGAGGGTGGCTGCCGCAAGGCAAACGTCCTCCAAAGCAGGAAAGCCGGCCGGTAGCCCGGAAGGAGATGGAAGGAGCAATCTCAGGCGCACACCGTAAGCTTGTGGCCTCGGCTGCAGGACGAAAGCGGGCGAAGGAGAGAGCAAGATCCATCGCTGGTCTGGCAAATGCGAGGGTAGGTACGGTGAAGGTTGGAACGCAGGCGGCTTGCCGCAGGCGCAAACCAGCCGGAGACCGGAAGGATCAGGCGCAGTCAGGCGGGAGTACGGACGACGGTTTCACTGAAGATTCATCGCTGAGCTTTGCCGGAAGGTGTTTGGTCCGACGAGCGAAGGGCACCCGGAAAACGCCAGAGGCCGAAAGGCTTCTGGCGTTTTCGTTTGGTGCGCCCAGCATGGGCGCACTCTTACGGGTGCAAAGTCCCGTCACAAGCTGGTCACAGTGAGTGAAGTGAAGCGCAACTGCATGAGGGTGACCGAGTGTGGGGAGGAAGCGTGGAGCGAAGCTGCGGGCCGATGAACAAGAACCGGATAGAAGGCGTTTTCGAGCAGGGCGAGCGGGCCAATGGCCGCGAAGCTGTTGTGACCAAGGCTGGGCGGGGTAGATCCGGCGGTGGTGCAGTGAATCAACTGGGCATCCCCCGTCTCTATTGACCTCAACTCCTCGAACCGCCGGATGCGGACCCGCTTGTCCGGTGGTTCTAGAATCCGCTTCTGCTCGAACTGATTTCGAAACTTGTGTGGCGCGATGCGCGCCAGGATTTACACCGCTGCTTCTGTAACCAGCGGCATTCGCACAATCGAAAGCACGGTGATGTCATCTTCCTGGCCGAAGGATTGGGCGCTGCGAGCAATCGCGTCGGCCGGCTGATTGCTGATACTCCTTGTACGCGCAAACCCGTAGAGTTCGCCGGTTGGATCGCGGGCTTCGACGACGCCGTCGGAGACGAAGGTGACACGATCGCTTGTTTCGAGCGTCCAGGTTTTCTCTGCGTATACGATCTCATCGGCAATTCCCAAGGGCAGGCCGGAATCAACCGCCAACTCCTCGCCATTGAGATAGGGCGGGAGATGGCCGGCATTGGCGATGGTGAGTTTGCCATCGGCTTCGATGAGAGCAGCACTACAGGTGAAGAAGCCCGCTACCTGTCCGTGGAGGCTGCGATTCAGATAGGCGAGAACCTTAGCCGGGGCTCTCATCGTGCAGCCACGCAGCGCTCCGACGATGGCGCTCACGGTCATGGCTGCTTTGAGCCCCTTGCCGCTCACGTCGCCAACGACGATCAGCAGAGAGCCGTCGTCAGCGGGGCGGACCTGGAAGAAATCACCGCCCACTTCGCTGGCGGGAAGGTAGACGCTCTCTACTACGTATCCGGGGGTGACCGGTGGCGTCTCTGGAATCAGCTGCAACTGCACGCTTCGCGCAGCCGCCAGTTCCGTGGCCATCCGCGTTTCCTCCTGCCGTGCGAGAGAGAAACGGCGCACAAGAAATGTCAGTAGTGCGAAGGTGAAGGTATAACGCGCCACATCCAACAGATCGACTGGAAAGGGATGCTCCAGCAGAAAAGTGCGGCGCGACGGCAGCTGCTGCCAACCAAGGCTCTGGCCGATATAGATAATGCTATCGAAGATCTCGACTCCGTATAACAGCGCAATACCAAGGAAGAATCCAAGTCTTCTCAGCGCGGGAGCCAACAGCAGCCGGGCAGCGTAGTTTCTGAAGACCGCAATGGAAAGCGCGGCAATGATCCAGATATAGGCGGGGAGAAGGCAGGCAAGCTGAAAGCTGTAGGAAACTCCAATCGACGCCCATTGCAGATAGTAGATCGCCACGGAGAGCGGGCTAATCGCGGCTGCAACAAAGATAATCCGCCACAAGGGCGAACGATGTGCCTTGAGGATAATGGAAAAGAACACCAGTGCGGCGAGCACGCTGATCGCAACGAACACTTCATCTGTAAGGCGGAAGAGAAGAAATGGATATGCGTCTGAAAATCCCTGGGCATTCAACATCGCATCCGCTGCGCCTGCGAGAAGCAGCACGGAAAACCAGAGATACTCGCGATCTTCGCGATGCAGCAGAAAGAGCATAAGGATTGTAAAGCCTACGACCGTGGCAAGAAGACCGTATGCATAGCTGTTCACGAGCACGCTTTTCTGCTCTGTCGTAATCCAGCGCAGCCGCTGCGCGAGGAGCTCTGGGTCGCCGGCTGCACTGCCGGGCCGCAGCGTTCCACCGCCAACCCAGGAGACAATTGGGCGGTACTCCCAAACGCGAATTGCGATGTGAAGCGTTTGTGGGCCCGCAACTCCGGGGAAAAGCCGAAACAACTTTGGATTGGCCGCAAAAGCCGGGGCCGCCGTGGGAATGATCGAGCCGGAGCCTCCAATCAGTTTGCCGTTTACGTAGACCTGATAGCCGGTATAGATCCGGGGCAGCAACAAAGCTGGTGGCTTTCTGCCATCCGCAACTTGAACCGCGAAACGGTACCAGGCGTAACCCGAGTATGTGAAATAACCTTGCTTCGTCCAGCTTTCGCCAGAGCGCACGAGAGGCCAATTCGAGTCGTCGAAGTTCGCATCGGCCCACGCGGGATTGTCTCCGGTGTGGAAATGCCAGAGGCCATCGAGTGGGGTCACGGGCTCGCGGCTCTTATCGAGATCGAAAACCTGCGCAGGCCCCGGCGCAGCAATGCTGATCAGCGCGACAAGAATGAAGAGAACGTTTAGGCGCACGTCAACCCCATGGATATAAGTGACAGGATATTGCACGAGACGGAGGGAATGGCGGTTAACAGGGCAAAACACTCATCGACAGGGTTCTGCAAGAGAAGTAGTCGCCAACTCCTCCCTTACGAGACGCGCCGCCGCATTGCTTCCACGATCTCCGGGGCACTCGCCACCGCAGCCCGCATAGGGAAGAAGCGCTCCTTGAGGCAGGCGTCCAGCTCCAGATCCCGGTCGGCGCAGCAATCGTTCACCACCGCCAGCCGGTAATCCGCATCGGCTGCGTCGAGCAGAGTCGACAACACCACGCCGCTGGTGGCAATTCCCATCAGCACCAGGGTGTCAATCTCGCCGGCGCGCAGAATCATCTCCAGATCGGTGCCCGCGAAGGCGCTCACCCGGTGCTTGGTCACCACGACTTCGTCGCCAATCGGTCCGATTTTGGCATGGAGTCCGCCCGCGCCTTCGGCAAACATCTTCTGCCACTGCGGATTTGACTTGAAGGCAGCAAACAGCGCATTGCGGTCGCTGATCTCCGGCATTCCAGGCCGGAAACCCACCTGCACATGGATCATCGGAAGCCCGCGCTTGCGCGCCGCGGCCTGCACGCTCGCCACGCGTGCGAGGAATTCATCCGGCTCGGCAACATAAGCGGAAACAATCGAAGCGTGAAAATCCATGCTGAGCAGTGCGGCATGCTTCAGATCCGGCAATGGAATGGGCATACGATCTCCTCATCGTCCAGTATGCGCCGGGCAGCCGCCGCTTCAGCCTCGGCAACGGTGGGTTCAATCCGTCAGAACAGTTCGGGGATGCTGTGAAACGCGATACGCGTGGGCGCGGCCTTGTAGGCGGCCAGCATGGTGGCCGGGGCCAGCGTGCCCGTTCCGTATTTGCGGTTGATGTCATCCATGGCCGCCTGCAGGCGCGCACGGCTCTTTTCCGATTCGAGCACGTCGAAGAGGCCCAGGGAGTGGAGGCGGTCTGGAACCAGCCCACCGAGTTGCACGCCGACGTAATAGGGATGACGGTACTCGCCGCCCTTGGGCTGCGACTCCCACAGGTGCTTCAGTGCGGTGATGAGGGTCTGATTGTCCTGGCACTCGGTCAGGCGGACCTCGCCATGCCAGCCCTTGGCCGGAATGCCGAAGCGGCTGACGGGCACTGGCGTGGAACCTTCCCTTCCTGCGGAGAATCCCACGGCGAGACCGATCGACGATGCCCACAGCTTGTTGGACCGCAGGCGCATGGCGGCCTTGTGCAGCAGCTTGTGAGCCACGGCCCAGGCCTTATCCGGCGTGCGCAGCTCCGGCGCCAGCACGTGCTGGTGGCTGATGGACTTCAGATGTTCGGTCTCCGACATGTCGAAGTCCTCGCCGCGCAGCCAGTGGAACAACCGCTCGCCCCACACCGAGCCCCACACCTGGCCGGATTGCTCGGAACCAAGCGCGAGCAGGTCCTGCATGGTTTTGATTCCACGCTCGTTGAGGCGCTTTTCCGTACGCGCGCCGACCCCGGGCAGGTCGCGGAGGGTTAGTCGCGAAAGGGCTTCGGGGAGAATGTCGAGCGTGAGCGCGACCAGGCCGTCGGGCTTTTCCATGTCGCTGGCGACTTTGGCCAGGTAACGGTTTGTCGCCAAGCCGACAGAGCTACGCATCATTTCTCCGGCCGCCTCGCGAATGCGGGACTTCACTTTACGGGCAAGCTCCAGCGCGGCCAGCAAGGGGCGCTCGCGTCCCATCAGGCGGCACGCCATTTCGTCGATGGAGCAAATGGCGCTGACTGGAAGGCAGCTTTCCACAGCTTCTACAACTTTATGGTGATACTGGACGTAGAGTTCGTGGCGGCCTTCTACCAGGACGATGTCCGGGCAAATGCGTTTGGCGTCAGCCACGATGGTCCCGGTGCGCACGCCGAAGGCCTTGGCTTCGTAACTCGCGGCAATGCAGCAGGTTGTATCCACCATGGCGGGAACCACGCCAACCGGCTTGCCGCGCAGCTCGGGACGGTCCTGCTGCTCCACTGAGGCAAAATACGAATTCAGGTCGACAAATAGCCAATTCAGGAATGGTTCAGAAGTGGTATTTCCACACTGCGGAACGGCGACCAAACTGTTGCGCATGCCGTCTACGCTGGTAGAAGATTCCGGGTTGGGGCGGGCAAACATCTGCTACACTCTCTCCAATCGGATCCCCCGCCGGTATATGAAAGGCCGCGGAAACAGCGCCGCAACAGCGTCCCAGCATCTTACTAAAATGGGCCCGCGGGAAGTGAGAACCGATTATGCATAGCTTAATCCGATGGCTGATGACAAGCGGAAGCCTGCTGGCGCTGGTGGTAACTGCCGGCGTGGCCATCCTGCTGGTTTGCTGTTTGGGTTGCGCCCGCTGCCCGGAGCGGGACAAGGACGATATCTTTACTCACCACGAGGTTTAAGTCCGGTTTAGATACTGGATTCGATTTGCGCCGATTCGCTGCGAGGTCTTGAACCCTTCCTGAGCATCTCCCCAAAGCAGAAGGGACAGCTTTTACGCCGTACCAGGCGTCGGGGTGTGTCGATGGGTACAGCGCCGCAAGCACCTGCCGGTCGGCGTGCATGGATGCCTGCGGCGGTTCGCCTCGCGCAAGGGTGCGCCGTCTTCGCAGTGCTTGCCCTGGTGTACTGGTTCGGAGTCCGGCCGCGTCAACTGCGCTGGGGCGCGACGGCTGCCGAGTTGCGAATGACCCTGCCGGAAGATGGGATCGTGGCCGATCCGGCATTCGACGCCACTCGAGCCATCACCATCGCGGCGCCGCCGGAGAAAATCTGGCCCTGGCTGGTGCAGATGGGATACGGGCGCGCTGGCTTTTACGGCTACGATTTGATCGAGAATCCCGGCGGCGGGCGCGGCCTGCGCAGCGCCACGACGATCCTGCCCGAATTTCAGCATCCGCGCACCGGAGCCACGCTGCCACTGAGCATTGCGGCCAGCCTGGAATTCGGAACCATTGCGCAGAACCGCGTGATGGTGTGGCGCAGCCGAGACAATCCCCACACCGGCGTCTTCATCTGGGCGCTGGTTCCGGTTGATGGCGAGCACACGCGGCTCATCGGCCGAATTCGGTGGCGCTATCCGACCGATCCCGTGGGCCGCGCGCTGAACGTGTTCACCGAGTTTGCCGATCACGTTGCGGTGCGCGCCATTCTGCGCGGCGTTCGCGACCGCGCGGAGTGGCGTAGACCGCCTTCGCTGGTTCTGCAGGGATTCGAGATTGCGGGCTGGCTGCTTGCGATGCTGGAACTGCTTGCAGCTTTGGGGATGGTCGGGTGGTCGCGCCACGCGGCTGCGTGGGCATGCGCAGCGGCGGTCACGGGACTGATGCTGATGTTCCTGCTCTATGCCGGCGCGCCCGCGTGGTTGAATGCACCGGTTCCGTGGGCGTGGCTGGCCGCCATGGCGGCAGGGCTTCGCGCCGAATGCTCCACGGCGCGAAATCGCCACGGGAGACATTCGGCCGCTGCCTAGCTTCTCCGCGTTCCCTGGTGGAAGCGCATGCGCCATTCGCCGTCCTGGCGCGTCCAGATCGAGCTGCGCAGGCTCTCCAGGGTTTCGCCGGATTTCCCATCGCTGCGCACCGTGCGGTAGGTGACCAGGGCCACCTTGTCGGTAAGCATCGTGCACAGGAAGTCCTCGATGGCCGGCGGAAAGAAATTCTTCTCCGTGGCCAGCAGCCCAATGATCGAGCTGCGCGTCCATACCCGGCCCGACGAGCCGAACTCGAGAAAATCCTCGGTCAACATTGCTCGCAGCCGATCCCCATCGCGCCGCACCGCGGGGTTCAGCAGGCTTTCTTCCAGCCGCCGCAAGTGCGATGCCGTCTTGTCCCAACCTCTTTGAGAACGATCCGGATTTGTCATTTCTCCTGTACGCTCGGGGGCTTCAGATACTCCTCAAAATGGCTGAGAATGCGGCTGAAAAGAAGAATGCGATCGTCGGCCCCGGCGATGGAGTGCGTCTTGCGCGGATAAATCTGCAGATCATAGGGAATGCGCGCATCAATCAGTTTCTGGATGAACTGCACGGTGTTTTCGATGTGAACGTTGTCGTCGCCCGTGCCTTGCGCCAAAAGCAGATGGCCCTTCAGCGCGGCGGCTGAGTTGACTGCCGAAAAATCCTTGTAGCCTTCGGGAAAGTCGGAAGGCTGGCCCAGGTAGCGTTCTGTGTAGATGGAATCATAATCGCGCCAATCGGTCACGGGCGCAACTGCTACGCCGGCCTTGAACCGGTCGGAATGGGTCATGGCGTAGAGGGTGAAGCTGCCGCCCCAGCTCCAGCCCCACCAGCCCAGCCGGTTGGGGGCGAGCTCCGGATGCGCGCCCAGCGCGGCGTCGAGTACGGTGAGCTGATCCTCAAGCTGGACGGGGCCGAAGTTGTGCCACGCGGCCTGGGCAAAGGCGCGCCCGCGGTTCCCTGTCCCGCGGTTGTCGGCGTGGAGCACGGCGAATCCGTGCTCGGCGAGCAGCTCGTCAAAGAGCAGCCGGTCGTCCCATTTGTTTTCCACCGTCTGCGGCCCCGGCCCGCCATATGGGTTCAGGATCAGCGGCACGCTCGCCCTTCCCGCGGCGTCGGCCGGCATCAGCAGCGTGGCGTAAAGCGTGCTGCCATCCTTTGCCTTCACCTCCATTTGCTCCGGCTGGTGCAGCTTGTAGGGCTCCAGTCCCTGGTTTGACCAGAACATCGTGCACTTGCCGCCGGTCTGGCACAGGCTCAGCCGGTCCGGCTCCATCCGCGCTGACCAGGTATCCACAAACACCTGCCCATTCGGCGAGAAGTTTGCTTCGTGGTAGCCGGCGCCGGTGGTCAACTGCCTTCGTTTGCCGTCGAACGCGACCTGCCACACCTGCTGCTCCAGCGGATTGCCTTCGTTCGACGTGTAATAGACAACGTGCTTCGCCGCATCCACCAGCGAAACCGCGTCCACGTCGAAGTCGCCGCGGGTTAGCTGCGACACCTCGCTCGAGGAGTCCGAAGCCGACAGTGGATTGTGTTCGTTGTAGCGATAGAGATAGATGTGATTGTGGCCATCCTTCCAGCCGGTCAGGACGACTATGCCCGCTTCAACGTCAACGTCGTAATTCTCATCCACGAACTTGTCGTCGGTAATCTCCAGCACCAGGCGTGACTGGCTGTTGTTTGCATCCACGAAATAAAGATCGCGCTGCTTGTGATCGCGGGAGATCGTCTCCACCCAGATGGTGTGGCGATCGACCCAGCCGAAGCGCGGCACATAATCCAGCCCCGGGTGGTTGGGCAACCGGATCCACGAGGTGCGGCCGGCGCCGGCGCTCACCACCCCAACCCGCACCGCCGGATTCTGGTCGCCGGGTTGAGGATAGCGCTGCAATTCCACGGTCGCGTGCGTGGGAATAAAATCGGTGATGGGATACTGCGGCACACTGGATTCATCCATCTGCAGAAAAGCGACGTTCTTCGAGTCGGGCGACCAGAAATAGTTGCTGCGCACGTCCAGCTCTTCCTCATACACCCAGTCCACTTCTCCGTTCGACGTGGCCTCATTGGGCGGGGGCACTAACGGGAACGGCGCCCCGCCCGCGACCTCCTCAGGGCGAACCTCGCTGAGCCCGTGGTTGCGGACAAAAGAGATGTTCTCGCCGTTGGGCGAGAATTTTGGATCGTCGCCGGACAGCGTGTCGGTAAACCCGATCTGGACGCCGGTTCCGTTTCCCAGATCGTAAAGCCACAGCCGCCCGCCGGAGTCGAAGAGAAGATGCTTGGAGTCCGGCGCCCAGATGTAGCTGGCCATCTTGTAGCGTTCGCGATGATCGCGGTCCTGCTCGCTTTCATACACACCTGACAGCGCGGTGAGTTTGGCGCGGCTCACCAGCACGTGCGGGCGGCCGGTGCCGGGATCCAGGTCGATCAGCTCGCCGCCATCGAGATAGGTGAGATGCTTGCCGTCGGCAGACCAGGTAAGGCCCTCAGGCGGCGCGCCCGTCATGGGCCCGTGGGCGAAAATCCGCTCCACCGTGAGCGGGATGCCGTTCGATTGTGCAAGTGCGGAAGCAGAAGCCACGATGAAAACGGACAGAAGTGCGCCGGCGGCACGCGTCACAAACTTTCCTCCACCATGAACCCTGACAGTCGCCGAGCAAGCGCATTCGGCAGGAGAAGGGTTCTGCGGCCAGTCTAATTCAATGAGCCGGACGAGTTGTTAATGTCCCCGCATCCCTGCACCCTTGGCCGGACGCTTCATCAAAAACACCAGCGGGATCAGGCAGATCATGATTACTGCCATGATTTTGATCACGTCCAGGTAGCCCAGCATGGTGCTTTGGCGCACCAGTTGACCGTACAGATCCCCCTGCGCGATGGCCTTGCCCTGCGCCAGCGTGGCGGCGCGCCCGCCGTGCATCAGGTACCGGCCCATGCGGTCAAGTGCGCCTTGCAGGTTGGGGTCGCTGGGGCCTATCGCGGAGCCTAGCCGGCTCTGGTGGAACTGCGACCTCCGCGCCAGCATGGTAACAAAGAACGCCGTGCCCAGGCTGCCGCCAATGTTGCGCGCCAGGTTGGTAAGCCCGCTCACATCGTTGTTCTTCGCCATCGGAATGCCGTTATATGACAGCGTATTGATGGGGATGAACAGGAACGCCAGCCCCGCCGCCTGGAACACCCGCAGCCACGCAATGTAGGAGTAGCTCACCTCGAGATCGAGCGTAAGCATGGTGAACAGCGCCGCCGAGCACATCGCGAATCCGTAGATAATCATCCAGCGCGGATCGACGCGCGACACCAGGAACCCGACGATCGGCATCATCAGCATCACCGCTAACCCGCCCGGCGATATCACCAGCCCCGCCTGTTCCGCGGTGTAGCCGAGCAGCGTCTGCACAAATTGCGGAATCATGACCGTGGTGGCGAACAAGACCACGCCGAGCGCAAACATCAGCGTGAACGACACCGCGAAATTGCGATTTCGGAACAGCGTCAGGTCCAGGATGGGCCGGTGGTTGCGCCGGATCTGCGCCATCTCCCAGAAAAACAGCGTGACCAGCGCCGCCGCCGCAAGCACCGCAAACAGGGTGATCACGTGAGAGCCGAACCAGTCGTTCTCCTGCCCCTTGTCCATCACGAACTCAAGCGACCCGAAGCCCAGCGCCAGCAGGCCGAAACCGAAGTAGTCCAGGTTCAGGCCCAGCTTGCGCGTGCGCTTCACCTGCTCCACCAGGTGCGGTGGATCCTCGATGATGCGGCTGGTAAGGAACAGCGAGAGAATGGCCACCGGCACGTTGATGTAAAAGCACCAGCGCCAGCTCATGTTGTCGGTGATCCAGCCGCCCAGCGTGGGCCCGATGGCGGGCGCGCATACCACCGCAAAACCATACAGCGCGAAAGCCTGCCCGCGCTTCTCCGGCGCAAAGGTATCGGCCAGGATGGATTGCTCGCTCGGCTGCAATCCTCCGCCTCCCATGCCCTGCAGCACGCGGAAGAAGATGAGCAGCGGCAGGCTCGGCGCCAGCCCGCACAGCGCGGAACTGATGCCGAACAGCATCACGCAGATCATGTAAAAGCGCTTGCGGCCAATAAACGTTGTCAGGTAAGCCGACGCCGGAAGGATGACCGCGTTGGCCACCAGGTAGCTGGTCAGCACCCACGTGGCTTCGTCTTCGCTCGAACCCAGGCTGCCGGCAATGTGCGGCAGCGCCACGTTGGCAATCGAGGTGTCCAGCACCTCCATGAATGTGGCCAGAGTGACGGTGAGAGCAATAACCCAGGGATTCCGCTTGGGCTTCCAGGAGGCGTGCGGCGCGGAAAAGGGAAGCGGCCGTGCGTCGGCCGAGGCGGCGCTCATGCTGTGACTTTCAGTCTAGTAGAAGAGGTCCGCCCGCGCGAGGATGCCGAAAAATAGATAGAACGCCGGCAAGGAGTAGCGCCGGCCTCCCGGCCGGCTGTAGCGTGGGACTCCCGGCCCACGCACTCTTCGGCGCGCGACCATCGGAAAAGTCCGGCGCACGCGAATTCAAAACTTCGTTGCGCACTCCTCATGTCAGGGCAGAAACTACGGGATCATGCGCCTGGTTCGATTTCTCGTGATCTGCGTGCTGCTGCTTGCCGCTCTGCCAGCCAAGGCCACCAATCTCGTCACCGGCAACGGCTTTGGCTTTGCCGTCGTCTCGCCCGACTCCGGCGCGCTGACGAAGTTCTACGCGCACCCTTACAGCTTCGCGGCACAGGATCAGTGGATTCCGTTAGGCGAGGGCGTTTCCACCGCGAGCTTCATCGACCAGATTGACTGGGGTTGCCGCGAGGCAAGTCCCTCCCAGACCGACTACTTGGAGGATTCCCAAGTTATCAGCGTGCGCCGTTCGGACGGCCATGGCCTCTTCTTCATGCCATTCGGCCTGCACCGCGCAGCCTTGGTGATGAGTTGGGAGCCGCCGCCGGGATGCAATGGCTTTTGGCACGTTGCATGGACCCGCGGGGTCGGGTCGCACACAGTTGTGGCAAACGGTGTTTCAGTTCGCGTGTTGAAATTCGAAGGCGTCAAGGAATCCATTGTGCCTATCCCGCTCGGCCCCGCGACGTCTGCAACCACCGACCCGCACGGTTGGCTCGACTCAAGCGATGCATGGGCCCTGCTTTCTGTCGAGAGCGAGGCTGAAATTCCGCAAGCCGTCAGCGATTTCGACCGTTGGCGCGGAGGATTGTCCCCTCAGGCCCTCGCCGAACGCGAAATCCACGACCTGGACCGCTGGCGCGTGAATCCATCCATACAATTCAAATCCGATACCGAACGCCACCTCTGGCGGCAGAGCGAGGTCATGCTGCGCATGGCCCAGTCGCGCGAGCCCAACACCGCAGATCGCCACGGCAACGGCCTCATCGTCGCCAGCCTTCCCGATGGCGTGTGGTTCACGCCCTGGGTGCGCGACATGGCCTGGTCCACCGTGGCCCTCACCCGCATGGGCCACCAGCCCGAAGCCCGCGCCGCGCTGCTCGCCTACTTCAACGCGCAGCCCACCGGCAGAATGCGCGAGCAGGTCAACAATGCCGATTACCAGGTTTCCGTGGTCCGCTACTGGGGCAACGGAGCCGAGGAACCCTTTTTCACTGAGGAAGGCGCCACCAACATCGAGTTCGACGACTGGGGCGAAGCGCTCTGGGCTCTTGGCGAGTACGTGCGCAAGTACGACGATCCCGCGCTGCTGAAAACCTCCACGTATCGCGGCGCGCTGTTTCCATCGGCGCGCGATTTTATCGTCCGCCCGCTCCTTGCCAACCTGGAACCTTACGCCGGTGGCGAAATCGTCACCGCCGATACGTCCATCTGGGAAGAGCACCAGAAGGACAAGAAACATTTCGCCTTTTCGACAGTCATGGCAATCGTGGGCTTGCGGGAATTCGCTGAGATCGCGCGCCGCGCAGGTGATGAAGCTGCGCGTGCTGAAGCGCTGCACCACGTTGCGCTGCTTCAGAAAGGCTTCGACGCAGCATTCATTCGCGATGGCCACCTGCACGGCACGCTGGAACCGGAGGAGAAGAACGACATCGACGGCGCGCTCCTCGCCATCATCCATTTCGGCGTCGTCACCGATCCCGCCATCGTTCACGATACGGTCGAGCGCATGGATCTCCTCAAGGTCGCCTCCGGTGGCTATCGCCGCGTGCGCAGCAATTACACCGATCCCGCCATCTTCGAGTACTGGTACGAGCGCGAAGAATTCGTCTTTGTTGACTTTGAACTGGCCGCAGTCCTGCGCACTCTGGGCCGCTCCGCCGATGCCGCCGCCATCGAACTGCGGATCGTGTCCAAAGCCGCCGCCGATCACCACATTCTTCCCGAAATGTACGTCGCCCTGCCCTGCAAGCTGTTCCCTGGAGCCATCGGCGATCCCACCGGCGCTCGTCCCATGGTCGGCTATGGCGCCGGCGAATTCATCCTCGACCTGCTCGATCGCGCCTCCGTCCCTTAGTCCTCCGCCGCGGCGGATCCCTTGTCCCTCCGTCCCTGCTGGATACAAGCCGCCCCACCGGTGTATGTTTCTGGCAATGCACTGGCTCACTCCCGAAGAACGCCGCAAGCTCGGCCAGGCTCGCCGCAAGCAGGTGGGCCGCCAGGATCACTGTGACCTGAAGCCCAAGCAGCGACCCAAATCGGCGCTCGAACTCCTCCAGCATGCCGCACGCGGCCGGGTGCCCTCGCTGGTCAAGCTCAAGTGGCAGCTGATGGCCGAGTCGCCCTTCGGCTACTTCCGCGGCGCCGTTCCGGTGATGGCCGCCGACCTGTGCGGCCTGCCCGATACGGGCATCCTCGCCCAGATCTGCGGCGATGCCCACGTCCGCAACCTGGGCGCCTTTGCCGCACCCGACGGCCGCCTCGTCTTCGATATCAACGACTTCGATGAGACCATCCGCGCTCCTTTTGAGTGGGACCTGAAGCGCATGGCAGCTTCGCTGGTGCTGGCCGGGCGCGAAGCCGGCCACAAAGACGCCTCCGCGCGCGAGGCCGCCGAGCTGTGCGTCCACCACTATGCCCAGCTCATGCGAACCCTGGCCAAAATGCCCGCCATCGATGCCGCCCGCTTCCAGGTGCACCGCATCGGCGGGGTCGAACCCATCCACGACGCCCTGATCAAGGCCGAGCGCTCCACGCCCCTGCACTCGCTCGAACGCCTGACGGAACCGGCTGGTCACGGCGGCGGCCGCCGGTTCAAGGAACAGAAGCCGATGCTGACCCGCATCACCGGGCGCAAAGCGGCGGAGGTCCTTAACGGCCTGGCGCCGTATCGGCAAATCCTTGAGCCGCAGCGCCAGCACCTCCTCGGCTTCTACCGGCCCGTGGACGTGGCCTTCAAAGTGGTGGGTACCGGCTCTGTGGGCCTGCGCGACTATTGCATCTACTTTGAAGGCAATGGCGCCGGCGATCCCTTGTTCCTTCAATTCAAGGAAGAGACCGCCTCGGCCTATGCGCCATATCTCCCTGAGGCGCACCTGCCGCACCACAACGGCCAGCGCGTGGTGGAGGGCCAGCGCGATCTCGCAATCCAATCCGATCCGTTCCTCGGCTGGACCCGCATCGGCGGCCGCGACTTCCTCGTTCGCCAGCTCAACGACCACAAAGGTTCAATTGAAATTGACGATCTGGCCGGCAAGGCGCTGGCCGCCTTCGCCGAGGTTTGCGGCGAACTGCTGGCGCGCAGTCATGCTCGCGCCGGCGACCCGCTCATGCTGGCCGGCTACATCGGCGGCGGCGAAAGCATGGCCGAGGCCTTGGCCGATTTCGGCATTCGCTATGCCGACCAGACAGATAAGGACTGGACCGATCTGCGCAAGTGGCTGCGCGTACGATGACCCATCCCCGTCAGGCAATGGGATCCATCGCTGAGCTTTTGCTCGAATTTTCCCTGGCCCTCTTACTTCACCTGTAGACCGGCCGATTCCTCATCGTAGCGGTCTTCAAATTGCAGCAACTGCGTGGATTCAGGCCCGTTGAATTCAGGTTTTGGACCCGGGAGCAATTTCGCCTGGACCGTTTTCGGATTTCTGCGAAACAGCGCCGCCAGCATATCCCCAAAAGACATAGGAGGATGCAACTCGTACCGGAAGGACTTGTCGTAGCCCATCATAAAGTTCCGCTTTCGGCAGGATTTTGGGTAATAGGATCGGACAAACTTTGTCGCGCCTTGAGGGGGGATTTTGAGCCTGGGATGACCCCGAGGACGCTAGGCCCTGTGATTACGCTTAAATTGCTAAGATGCAAACCTCACGCCGGCAGCCAGATCTCGAAACGAAATATTAATTCCGCGGATGATGTACAGCCAGCTTGACATATTTGTGGAACCGCGATACGCTCATTCGTAAAGGTTGCTTTACATGGGCGGGACCCCTCAACACCGGATCATCAACAAGGTAAAGGACCTGCGCCTGGCCCGCGAATGGACCCAGGAGCAGCTGGCCGCGGCTGCCGGCGTCTCCCGCCAGAGCATCATCTCCATCGAACGCAACCATTACGTGCCGTCGCTGGAACTGGCGCTCATCTTCGCGCGCGTCTTCGCCTGCGCCACTGACGAGATCTTTCACCTGGAGAACCTGACGTGACTCATCCTCTTACCCGCGTTCCCTTCCTCGGCCAGTTTGTCGACGAGCGCTTCCTCGACCATCGCCGCCGCGCCTCCAGCTTTGCCGGCATTGTCGCGGCGATTCTGGGCGTGGTGCTGTTCGAATACCGCTTCTGGCGTTACGGCATCTGGGACTGGGGCCTTTTCGCCATGGTCATAGTTTTCCTGGTCCTGAAACTGTCCCTGTTCTTCTGGTATCGCGCCCACCGCTGATGCCAAAAGGAGTTGCCATGTGCCTTCATCGCTCCCTCGATTTCCGCTCGCGCATCGTTCTGGCACTCGGGAACCTTTGCCTCTTCACAGGCCTCACCTTCTCTCTGATGGCCACGGATTTTGCCCTCCATCATCACGCCGTCTACAACGGGCTGCGCTTCGGCCTGCTTTCCACGGCCATTGCGCTCAACTTCGCTGCTATGCGCTCGGCCGGCCGCGGAAACAAAGGCCAGGCCTGAGATGCCACTCGCGGTCCAGGCTTTTGTAAAACTCGATTTCTATAGATCGAAAGGAGACTCAACCATCATGCGCAATCTTCGCAATCTCGCCCCCCGCTCCCGCCGCCAACTGGCGATGGCAAACGCGGCCCTCGCCATCGGACTGTTGCTGCGCGTCTTCGCCCATCCGGCAGGAACGGTTGAGCGCGCCATGCTCGACGCCGCCATGGGCTTCCTGCTCAGCTTCTCCATCGTTGCCAATCTGCTGGTGATTCTCAGGGCGCGGCGCTCCGGAATCGGCTGCTGATTCCGGGCTCAAACAGCGTGTCACCCTGGAACGATCGTCTCCCCGCTCACAAGAATCCGGCGCGAAGAAACTTCGCAATCACAGCCTTGGAAATGTCCTCGGCATGGTGAACGGTCTTCTTCTCCTCGTGCAGCCAAACAATCCTGTCAATCCCGTTGATCCCGCGCACCGTCAGCTCGAGATTGTCGTCCACATACGCCAGCGTTTCGCTTGTAAACAACAGGGTGTGCGTCTTCGGCGTGTACTCGCCCCGCAGCATGTGCCCATCTTCGCGCCGAATCGTCACGTGGTTTGGTCGATGATCGCTCGACTCCAGAATCAGCCGCCCGGATCGCGCATTAATCTCGATGCACCGGACCGAGATCTTCTCCTTGAGCGTCAACCATTCCTGCTCGTGCCGGTCTTCAACCATATGCGCATGCTGCGACCGCAAGCGATCCTCGACTTCCGCCTTGGCCTTGCTTTGTTCGTATGCAGCCAGCACATCGTCTTCCCAAGCCATCTCTACACCTCGTTGTTTTGAAAGGGGTCCATTCAGGCCGGTCATGGCGCCTGGCCAATTTTCTTTGCCCAAGAATACCCCAACCGAATCGATCGCGAACACCCCGATGCCGAAGGGTCACAACTCTGCGAGTACGTAGCCTAATTGCGGATGCCAGGAACTACGTTTGCATCGGGGCGGTGTTGCGCTCGAACCACGACGCGAGCTCGTCTTCAGTAACCTCGCCGGCGGCCAGGCGCCAGAAGGTGAGGACGCTGTCTTCCTTTGGAGCGGTCAATTCCACCGCGTTTAGCTTCAGAAAGGTGACCGATACCGCAAAAGCGGCGCGCTTGTTCCCGTCCACGAACGGATGATTCGCAACAATTCCTTTCGCAATAGCTGCCGCCAGGCGGCCAAGGGAAGGCGGCTCCTCAGAATAAGCGAAAATGTTGAGCGGGCGAGCCAGCGCGGATTCAAGCAGACCCATGTCGCGAACGCCCTCGGGACCGCCATGCTCGCGCAACAACTCCCCGTGCATGGCCAGAACCACATCTTGCCGGACCCAGACAGGCTGTTTCACTCAGCGAGTTTCCGAAGCACGTCCCTGTTCTCTCGCATAACCTCTCGCGCTGCCTCCATCTGGGACGCAAACTCTTCGTCGTACGGGACCAGACGGATTCCTTGCGGTGTCTCGGTGACGAACAGAGTATCGCCCTTTCGGAGATTGAAGCGCGCAAGAGTCTCCTTGGGAAGAATCACGCCCTGCGAATTTCCGATGGCAATGACTTTAACAGCGCTGGCCATAAGCACCTCGAATGGCCATTATAACATAAGTAATAACTATCTCCACTCGTCCCGCGACGCCATTCCCTCCGCCACCACGCTGTCGAACTCCGCGCTCTTCTTGATGAAGATCTCGCTGAACGCGCGGTCCTGCCGCAACAGGATCGCCTGCAGCCGCACCAGTTCCAGCAGCGCCAGGAACATGGCCACCAGCGCCCGTTCCGATTTGGTGTGCGCCAGCAGCTTGCCCAGCCCGATCGGCCGGTCTTCCATGGTCAGCCGCCGCGCCAGAAACTGGATCATCTGCCCCACCGTCACCGCATCGTCCTGCACATTGAAGGTGGGCCGCTTGCGCGCCCGCTCCAGGATGTCGCGGAAGATCCGCATCAGGTCGGTAGTGTCCGCCGCGATCTCCGGCTCTGCATTCACGTCTTCCCGGAACTCGCGCACCCCGGGGTTGGTCCATGTGGCCGACTCCAGCATCTGCTTCTGCTTCAGCATCTGCGCCGCGTTCTTGAACCGCTCGTGCTCCAGCAGCCGCTCCACCAGCTCCCGCCGCGGATCCTCGCCCATCTCATCGGCGCTGATCTTTTCCCGCGGCAGCAGCATCCTGCTCTTGATGTGAATCAGCAGCGACGCCGTATAAATGAACTCGCCCGCCACATCCACGTCGCTCGCCTTGAGCTGGTTCACATAGGCCAGAAACTGCCCCGTGATCTTCGCAATCGGAATGTCGTAGATGTCGATGTCCTGCTTGCGGATCAGGTCCAGCAGCAGGTCGAGCGGCCCGTCGTAGACCTGCCTCACCATCACGTTGAACGGGGAAAACTGCTCCTCTTCGTGCTTCTTAGCCTTGGCCGGAGCGGTCTTGGCCGCAGGCTTCTCGGCAGCAGGCTTCGGATGAGTCAGCACCAGCGGCGGCGCTTCTGTTCCCTGTTCCCTGACCCCTTTTCCCAGTCTTTCCGGCTCTGGCGCATCCGGCGCAGGGTCGGGGTTCGGCTCGGGATGGGGCTCGAGTCCGGGCGGCGGATCGGTAACCGGCGCAGGACTCGGATCGGGCTCGCGAACGGGAGCTTTCGCGGCGCCTTCGTTCTGATCTATCGCGCCCTCGGCAGCGACGCTTTCCGTGCTCGAATTAGGGAAGGTTTCGTTCACTTCTATATCTCGTTTCCTTGTTCCTTCGGTCTCTGGTTCCTTCGCTTCCTGCTCTTCTATTCCCTACTCCCTGTCAGCTTCATCGCAGCCCGCACCTCGACCATCGTCTGCTCGGCTCGCGCGCCTGCCCGCGCGGCGCCGTCGCGCAGAATCTCGTTCACGTCATCGTCGCTGAAACCGGCCCGCCGCTCCTGAATCGGATTCAGAATCTGAACCAGCGCGTCCGCCGCCCAGCCTTTGCATTCGATGCACCCGATCCCAGCCGAGCGGCAGCCCTCGTACACCTTCGCCAGCGTCTCCGGCGTGGAAAACACCTTGTGCAGATCACCCACCGGGCACTTGTCCGGATCGCCCGGGTCCTTGCGCCGGATGCGCGCCGGGTCCGTCACCATGGTCTTCAGCTTGGCCCGTACCTCCGGCTCCGGATCGGAGATCAGGATCGTGTTCCCGTAGCTCTTTGACATCTTGCGCCCGTCCGTTCCCGGCAGCTTGGGCGAAGGCGTCAGCAACACCTGAGGCTCCGGCAGAACCTCCTGCCCGTCGAGCCTGTAAAAGTTGTTGAACCGCCGCGCCACCTCGCGGGTCAGCTCCACATGTGCCTGCTGGTCCTGCCCCACCGGCACAAACGCCGCCTGGTAAAGCAGAATGTCCGACGCCATCAGCACCGGGTAGCCCAGAAACCCGTACATGCTAAGGTCTTTGTCGGTCAGGTTCTCCTGCATCTCCTTGTAGCTGGGCACACGCTCCAGCCACCCCAGTGGCGTCACCATGCCCAGGTAGAGCGGCAGCTCAAAGTGCTGCACTACGTGGCTCTGGACAAAGATCGTTGTTCTTTTCGGGTCCAGCCCGGCGGCCAGAAAGTCCAGCGCCACCTCCCGCGTGTTGGGCAGGATGTTCGAGGGGTCCGCGTAGTCGGTGGTCAGCGCGTGCAGATCGGCCACAAAAAAGTAGCACTCGTAGTTGCCCGTCTCCTGCAGGCGCACCCAGTTGGCCAGCGCCCCCATGTAGTTGCCCAGGTGGAGCTTACCCGTAGGGCGCATGCCGCTGAGCACGCGCGGCCGTGACGAGGTTGCGGAAGAATCAAGCATTGGAATGGTTTCGAATCTCAAAGACTACACAAAAGCACATGCTCACTTGTGATGGATCAATCGTGGAGCGGCTCTGCCTATTGTACCGGGCGCCGCAGCAACCGCGCCGAGGGCGCAGCGTTCGTTGACTCCGCGGAAAAGCGTCAATAACGGGACAACCACTGCGCAGCAACCGCGCCGCAGCCGCTCGACGAGACGAATTTGTTACCCGAGCGCCTCTGCGTGGGTATGGGTTGAGCCCGCTTTAGCGGGCAAAAGACGGTAGCCCCAGGCGTCAGCCTGGGGTGGAAATCCAGCATCCCGCCAGCCCGCTTGAGCGGGCGAAAGAAGACTTCTGCACCGTCTCTCCGCAACACCGCTGCTCCACTCGCTGTCTCGCTGCCTTGCTCACCCGCTACAAAAAGCTCAACGCGTAATACACCAGCATCAGGCACGGCCCGATAAACAGCGACAGAACAAATCCGCCCACAAAGAACATCAGCAGGTAGCTCACCCAGATGGGAATCCGGTCATACGCCTGCACCGCGTTATACGGCAGCACGTTGCGGAGAATCCTGCTCCCGTCCAGCGGCGGAATCGGAAACAGGTTGAAGAAAAACAGCGAGAGGTTGATGAGGATGCCCAGGCAGCCGAGGATCACCACCGCCTGCAGGCCGGTGGAGGCGCCCATGGCCAGGATGCCGCCGCGCAGCATGGAGACAAACGATACCATCACCAGCATGTGCCCGCCCGGCACCGCGAACGAAATCACCGCCAGTACCAGGAATGCCACCGCCACCAGGATCAGGTTCGACGCCGGCCCCGCGAACGTGGTCAGGTTGTCGTCGCGCCGAATCTTCTGGAAATTGCGCGTGATCACCGGCGTGGGCTTGGCCCACCCACAAGGAAGCCGCTGAACATCGTGAATCCCACGAAAGGCCCGAAGATGATGAGCGCCGGAAACAGCAGCGTCCCGAACGGATCGATGTGATAAATGGGGTTCAGCGTCACCCGGCCCTCCAGCCGCGCCGTCTGGTCGCCCAGCCGTGACGCCATCCACGCATGCGCGCACTCGTGAAAGCTCAGTGAGAAGAGCAGCAGGACAAACTCGAAGATTGCGATGACAAAACTGGTCTGCAACGGCGCGCTCCTGGGACGGGAAACCTCAGGTTAGCATGCGAGGCGCACTCTTTCAGTTCCGAGGGCGGGAATGCTTTCGACCCACCCGCTGGGTGCCCCATCCTAAGCGCGTTCTTTGCGCTTAGGGTGTGATTGACTACCGATCCGTTGACTCGCCATCTCAGTTCCGCATCGCCGGAAACTCTCCCACCACCTCGTGCTCGCCGATCCGCGCCCCGCCCTGCACAATCGCATGCGACCCGATCATCGCACCGGCGCCAATCTCGGTCGCCATCAACGCCACCTGGTCAAAGTTGTCCGGGCTGCGCTGGTAGCTGAGAATGCGCGCATACGACCCCACCACCGCGTTCTTCCCAATCTTGATCCCACCGCGGTCCTGCAGCAGCGCCCCCTGCCGGATCACCACCCCATCGCCGATCTGGAGGTTATAGCCATAGGTAAAATCCACGCCGTGAAAAATCCTCACCCCCGCGCCCATGTGGTCGAAGATGTGCCGCCCCAGCATGCACCGGAACCGCAACCCCAGCCAATGATTCAGCCCGATCGGCGACCGGTCGAACATCTGCCAGAACCAGATCAGAGGCTTGCGTCGCGCAAACCGCTCCCGATCCACATCGGCAAAATGTTCCGCCTCCAGGGTCACGTTTTCCGGGTCGAGGCTCATCGTCACCACGTTGCCCGGCAGCTCACTGGTCAGCGTCAGGTTCAGCTTGCCCCCGTGCGGCCGCCCCAGGTAGATCTGCGTCAACTGGTCGCGCACAATCTCCGCCCGCCGCTCCGGCGCGCAGTGCTTCACAAATTCTTCGTCCAGGAACTGCAGCCAGCGGCGGTAAATCTCCTCCGCCTCCGGCGCCGGATGCGGCGCATTCGTTCCCACAAGGGATCCCGAATTGATCTGAGTAGACATACGCTAAGGACGATACACCAACGCCCCCGGATGCATCATTCGCCGTGATGAGGAGAAGGCGTCTCGCGGATTGCGGCCCTCATCCGCGATTTGGACGAATTCGTGGGGAGCTGCACATTCGGCTCCAGAATCACGTAGGGAACTCGTCCTGGATCGAATTGGTTGCGTGCGCCCGGATCGGCAAAGGGCGGCGCGTGATCGCCAACCACAATAAAGGTCGTGGGACGAGCCAGCCGGCGCGCGGCGATCGCCGCAATCGAACGATGGACGTTTTCAACCAATTGAAACCAGGTGCAAACAGCCGCACGGTCGGAATCGGAGTGGACCGCGGTGCAGGGGGCCGGCGAGGAGATGGAGATTCGATCGGGCACTGGCAAATGCGAATTCAGAGTCATCCAGTAAATAAAACGCGGGCGACTCGACGGCGCTTCGAGTCGTCGCCCAATCCAATCCGCGATCGCGCTGTCACAGGTCCCCTGGAATGCACCCGGACAATTGGGCAGGCCCAGCGATTCGAGCTGGTTGCGGAACAATATTTCCTGGAATCCGAGCCTTGGGTACCATTGCTGCCGGTGAAAAAGCCAGCCGCTCATGCCGTGGACGGCCGTCGTTTGATACCCCAGGGCGGATAACCGCATGGGAAGGCACTTCGTCATCTCCGATGCGGACGCATCCAGAATGTGGAATCCCGCTTTGCTGTCGCACAGCTCTCGAACTTCCCCCGGGATCGTGGGCCCGTTGAACGGCACCGCCCCCTGCAGAATGCGATACCCCCCCACCAGTTCTTCCGGGTAAGCCGCCACCAGCGCGTCGCGGAGCGCCGGATCCAACGGCAGCCCCCACGATTCGACGACGATCAGGACGATGTCTGGGTGCGTTTGATCGGGAGCCGATCCAAACACAAAACGGGAATCGGCGTCAAATGCGCTGGTTGTATCTGCCTCGATATGTTCCGGTTCCGGCAGCCTCGGTCGCACCCAGCTGTATTGTCCCGGATCCGTGAGCCATCGAGCGGGGAATCGGATCGAACGGCGCCGAATGTCATGTGGGGAGTCGTGCGCAATGTCGGGAGTGGTAAACCAGTGGCCGCTCCGCACAAATGTCATCACATGGTTGTCGGCGGAGAGCAGCAACGCAAACAGGACGAAAGCCGCTGCTGTCGCTTTTCTTCCCTTTGCCGGCCGGCGGAGGAACATGGATGCTCCGGCCACAACCGCCACGAGGATCGCGATTCCGAAGAAACCTGCAATGCGCCGCGCCGACATCTGGCTGACGGCTGAAACGTAGGCGGCCACCTCGCCCGGCAAAAGAAAATACGTCCGGCAAATCGCGACCAGAAAATCAACCAGAATGGCCGCCGTCAGCAGAGTCATGGAGATAAAACGGGGAAGGAAGAGCGACAAAACACCGATGGCGAGAAAATCCACATTGAACCAGCCCATCGGAACCAAACCCACGGCGCGCTGTGCAATCCACATTGGGATATTTGCCAGCACTGCATAGAACAGGAGGTGTTGAAGACTGATTCCACCGGTCCATGCCGGAGGCCGCTTGACGGTCCCTAAGGCTGTTGTTTGCGGTGACGAAGCAAGTGCTACATGCCCCATTTCCAAAGGTCTCCAGGTCAACGGGCTAAATGGCGCCAATTCCGGCAGGCTTGGCCGGCGCCAGGTTACAGGATTGTTAACATCAGAAGAATACACCTTCGTTAAAGTCGACAACGTGATGGCTGTGACCTGGCGCCCCAGCGGCCTCATCCGCACAAGTCCCGCTTGCCGCCTCTTACTCCGCTCCCCCGCGTTATCCTGAACAGTCACACGGAGCACGCCATCATGTCCGATCAGCCCATCCCATCCAACGTTCACGAGACCACAGTGCCCGTAGCCACCATCGCCACCCTCGGCCAGCACGAAGGCCAGTCCATCACCCTCCGCGGCTGGCTCTACAACCTGCGCGAATCCGGCAAGCTCCTCTTCCCCATCTTTCGTGACGGCACCGGCACCGTCCAGGGCGTTGCCCACGTCAAATCCGTCCCGCCCCAAGTCTTCGAAGCGCTCAAGGGCCTCACCCAGGAGTCATCGGTCATCGTCACCGGCAAAGTCCGCGCCGACAAGCGCGCCCCTGGCGGCTTCGAGCTCGACGTTGAAGATGTTCAAGTCATCCAGCGCGTCCCCGAGTCCGACCCCTACCCCATCAGCCTCAAGGAGCACGGCGTCGACTTCCTCATGGAGCACCGCCATCTCTGGATCCGCTCCCCGCGCCAGTCCGCCATCCTCCGCATCCGGGCGGAAATCATGCGCGCCGCCGCCGAATACTTTGACTCCAACGGCTTCATCCGCACCGACCCGCCCATCCTGACGCCGGCCGCCTGCGAAGGCACCTCCACCCTGTTCCCCGTCGACTACTTCGGCGACCCCGCCTACCTCACCCAGTCCGGCCAGCTCTATATAGAGTCCACCGCCCTCGCCCTGGGCAAGGTCTACAGCTTCGGTCCAACGTTTCGAGCGGAGAAGTCTAAGACCCGCCGCCACCTCACCGAGTTCTGGATGATCGAGCCGGAAGTGGCCTACTGCGACCTCGACGGCCTCATGCAGCTAGCCGAGAACTTCATCTCGCACATCGTCCAGTCCGTTCTGAAGAACCGGGCCAGCGAGCTGGCCGTCATCGAGCGCGACGCGAAGAAGCTGGAGAGCATACTTCCGCCCTTCCCGCGCCTGCGCTACGACGAAGCCGCCAAAATGCTCAATGAAGCTCATGCCAAAGGCGAGTTAGAGCAGCCCTTCGAGTACGGCAACGACTTCGGCTCCCCCGACGAAACCTGGCTGACCAGGCAGTTCGACAAGCCGGTCATGGTCCACCGCTACCCCGCCGCGGTCAAGGCTTTTTACATGGAGCCCGACCCCGACGATCCCACTTATGCTCTCTGCGTCGACGTGCTGGCGCCGGAGGGCTACGGCGAAGTCATCGGCGGCTCGCAGCGCGTGGCCAGCTATGAGCTGCTCAAGAGCCGCATCGAGGAGCACAACCTGCCCCTCGACGCCTTCCAGTGGTACTTAGACCTGCGCCGCTACGGCTCCGTCCCCCACGCCGGCTTCGGCATGGGAATAGAAAGGTTAGTGGCCTGGGTCTGTGGCCTCGACCACCTGAGGGAGACCATACCCTTTGCGCGCACCCTGCACCGCATTTACCCGTAACCGCGACAAAATAAAAACGGCGATGTCTAATGGATTGATGTAGATGCGCCAGAAAACTGAACTGAATTGCGCGCCATTCCGCCCCGTCTCAGGGCTAGTGCTTGCAATGCGTCCAATGCTAGCAATGCATGCATTGCATGCAAAAAGGGGGGTATTTATTCTCGGAAGGCTGGGACGGGTTTGGGACAGGGCGAGTGGAGCGGGATTTCTCCCGCTGGCGGAGAGGCGGATTGTTCCCCGGGGCCAGCATGTTCTCCCTCAAATGCGAACGCCCGCACAGGATGCGGGCGCAATTCAACTCACGGTTCTACGGTAGGAGAGTTCGGGGAGCCTGGATGTGATGGCGGATACGGTTGGGGAGCGGAGTTTGCGGAGCTAGCCTGATCCGGGATGGTCGACCGATAGCAACAGGGCAATTCGGCGCGCCCGCGCAAAGGGTGACCGAGCCTTTTCGCGCAGCGGGTCGCTGTTCTGCCGCGAAGTCTTGTAGGACTAGTCGGCGCAATACAAGGGGTTTCTATCGATCACCGTGTGTGAAAACGGCCCAGCAATAGAGGGCGCCCATCAAATGCCGGCTCGGCGATTTCAGCCTCCTGGCCAGTTCTCCGCTCTGAATCGAATGAACCGTTACCTCGTCCTTATGCAAGAGCTCGATCCGGTCCACTTCCCATTTATCTCGCACACGACGGTTGGCAAGAGAACGGGCAAGCCTCCCCGTGAATCGGTCGGATTGCTCGATTATCCGCAAGCGCTCCGCGCAAAAAACGTCAGCACACTTGTTGAGTTGAGCGAAGCCATAGAGATTAAGGTCTCTTCCATATCTAAGATTGAATCCAGCCCCGATGAACGCTCCTCCCTTCTCCCACCCGAGGTCCTTCTTCTGGATTCCAATCTCCTCCTCGAGTTCCCTAGTCATTGTGTTTTGCAAATCCCAGACGTCGCGGACATCGCAATGATCCCGATCGAAATCGGCTGCACCCGCAACGGAGGCATTCAGATTCTCCATCCCCGTCGAGACTCGCCTTGAACGCCTTTGCAACAGAAAATAACCATCATCAGCCAAGACCAGGCCTGTAACGCTGATGGACATTGAGAATCTTTTAGCCGCTTCCTGACAGTCGAGCAGGTCTAGCATCCCCTTGTCCCAGGCTTCGCCCTCGAAAAGCCGTCGCATATCGGGGAGGATCCCCGGCGAGAACAATCTCGCCGCCTGTTCGCGCGCAACGTTATCGGCGTATTCTCTTTCACTGCCCGGCATCCAAAGCACTTTTTCTTCTAGAGTTGGACTCTGATTTAATCCAATTGCTCTCTCGATGCCTCCCTGCGCGGATCGGTGCTTGAACTCCACGCCCCTGGCATGGCGAAATGCATTCCAATCGAAGCCGAACTCCTTGGCTTCAAATGGCATTGCATCGATGGGAGGATTGGAGGGTCTTACCAGTGCGCGAAACGCGAATCCCTTCCTGGGAACCTGTAACAGGAAAACAGGCACGGAGGCGATTGGCATTCTTTCATGTTGGCTTGGGGATAGCCGCCGTCTGTAAGAACAGTACACTTCAAGATCGGAGGGGTCTTGTTTGCCTTCGGCCGATGTCGGATAGAGTCCTACCGTGCCCGAGGAAAGATATTCGTCGCGTTCCTGGCGCCTAGGAGCGGTTTCCTCACGATAAGCAATGATCAACCCGGCAATACCGGCGCAAGCCACCCAAAAGCTTCCCCACTCCGCTGAAGGAACAGCACCAAAACTCGGAAAAATCCTGTATAGGTGAGGGAATCGACCTCCCTGCCACTTGAACACGGCAAGCGCATGCCTAACAAGCTGAAGCGCAATCGGCAGAAGACCTAGCACAATCGGGAAACCAATTAGGAAAGGGACCTTTGCTGATTCCCACATTCGGCCACGCAGCGTCCTCCTGATCGCGATCGAAGAGAGGAGCTTGGGCGGCGGCGTCGAGCCGTCTGCGGAAGCGGCGGCGCGATAGTCGTGACGAGCCCATTCAATCGGATGGACCGGCTCGCCGTTGGAAACATACCTGTGCACCCTTATCAGCGCCTCTCCAATCGGAATCGACGTCGTGTCCAGAGTCATCGCACCTTCAAATCGTTGATACGATTCCGCGCCCGCCTTAATTCTGGTGACTTGCAGGTCGGCTCCTGCGTGAGGTTCGGTGCCCGATGCGGAATTCCTGCGATTAAAGCGATTGACAGCCTCCTCAGGGCTGCAGACGCATTGAATCACGTAGAGCTCTGCTCTGAATCTCTGCGCGATTGCGGCGAGCTCAGCCCGAGCGTGCTGTGGAATGTAGGTCGCACAGACCGCAGCAGAGCGGTGTCTTTGCAATACCTGCGTCAGTTCGAAATGCAGGATTCTGTATGCCGCATTCCGTTTGGGCCAGTCGTTGAGTTCCCCGGGAAACTCCTCCAGCCGAATCTCGTCCATCTCCCGAACCCAGAGGCTTCCCCCGAACAACTCTTCGGCCCCGACAGAGATCTTGAAATGCTCCAGGACGTGGGACTTCCCCGCACAGGGAGGGCCACAGAAAACGAGAATCACATTCCGCTGGCCCACTCCAGTCCCGTTCACGGGCATTTTCCCCTCGTGAATAAGGATTATATTTTGCGGACTGCCAAATTCTCGGTTCGACAGTCATAGGCGTGGTTCTCCCGGTTTTGGCGACCGGGGAGAGAAGCAAACCCTGAGTTGCACCGCCGCGCAAGTGAGTGATCCCGAAGCCTCCGTGCGCGTGGCGCGAAACCATCACCGACGCCGCTGTAATGGAGCATAAGGAGCCGGTGTTCCGAGTCCCCGGGATGAGCGAGGAGCATGACGCCAAGGGCTGTATACCGGGCCGGCACGGCCATCGGGGTGGTTGAGCTACTGCATTTCCTGTGTTGGAAGGAGCTTTTTGTGCAAATCAAGAGAACGGATAGGGCAAGCGGCGAGTCCTCAGGGGCTTAAGCCCACCGGCTTTTTCAGGGCACATTTCGGCACGACTGAAGTCGTGCCCTGACGCGATTCTCTGCCGAGATTCGGCCGGCTTGGAAGCGAACGTCAAGCCGATGCTCAGATCACTTTCTTGTAAGCCCCGGCTACCTTCTGGCCGGCTGACTTTAGCGCGCTGGCTGCTGTGCCCGCGGCGGCCACGGTGTGCTTCAGCGCCGACTTCCTCCTGGTGCCGCTGTGCTCCACTTCGGCCACCTCAATGCCGCCGCCGAAGATGGTGTGCGTACCTTCCAGCCGATCGATGGCCGCGTTCAATTCCGCCACCACGGAATCGGCTTCCTCCCGGAATACGATCAATTCCACGTTGATCCTGCGGTACGCCATGACGCTGCTCCTCTCAGGTCGATTCTATGCGCGCCGATTTCGCACCGCGAACCCTCGCACAACGCTCTTGCACCTCTCGCCCTGCCTGCCCACTAAAGTGGCATCGGGCGGGCGGCGGCTCGGGCCGTAGAATTGCTGGGAAAGGAAAGCAGAGATGAAAGTTCCGTTGCTTGACCTGAAGGCCCAGTATGCGGGCATTCGGGACGAGGTGATGCGCGCGGTTGGCGAGGTGCTGGAATCGCAGATGTGCATCCTGGGGCCCAGGGTAGAAGAGCTGGAAAAGAAAGTGGCGGCGCTGAGCGACTGCCGCTACGCGGTGGGCATGTCGAGCGGGACCGACGCGCTGCTGGCGGCGCTGATGGCGCTGGGGATTGGGCCGGGCGACGAGGTGGTGACCACTTCGTTCACGTTCTTTGCCACCGCGGGCTGTATCTGCCGGGTGGGCGCGCTGCCGGTGTTTGTGGACATTGACCCGCGCACGTTCAACATCGATCCGGCGCGGATTGAGGCTGCGATTACGGCGAAGACCAAGGCCATTATGCCGGTGCACCTGTTCGGGCAGATGTGCGCGATGGACCCGATCATGGAGATTGCCGCGCGGCACGGGATCCCGGTAATTGAGGACGCGGCGCAGGCCATTTCCGCGACCTACAAGGGGCGCAAGTCGGGGAGCATCGGGGAGATTGGCTGCTTCAGCTTTTTCCCCTCGAAAAACCTGGGCGGCGCGGGCGACGGCGGGATGTGCGTGACCAACGGCGCGCGCCTGGGCGAGATGCTGGCGCTGATGCGGTCGCATGGGTCGAAGCCGAAGTATTACCACAAGTACGTGGGCGGGAATTTCCGGCTGGATCCGCTGCAGGCCGCGGTGCTGCTGGTGAAGCTGCCACACCTGGACGCGTGGTCAGCGGCGCGGCGGAGGAATGCGGCGCGGTATGATGCGGCGTTCGCGGGTACGGCGGTGGTGACGCCGTTTGTGGACCCGGATTGCGTGAGCATCTACAACCAGTACTCGATTCGCGTGAAGGGGCGCGATGCGCTGCGGCAGGCGCTGAAGGATGCGGACATCGGGACGGAGATATACTACCCAGTTCCGATGCACAAGCAGGAATGCTTTCAAGGGCGATGCCGGGTGGTCGGCTCGCTGGAGCACTCGGAGGCCGCGGCCAACGAGGTGCTGGCGCTGCCGATTTATCCGGAACTCGCGGAGGAGCAGATAGATTACGTGGCGCAAGCGGTGAAACAGGGAACCAGGGGCCGGGAACCAGGGACCAGGGAGTAAGGATGGGGCATCCCAGTTTGAGGTGCAGCGCAAATCGCGCGAGAAAACGTTGTCACGGTATGGCGCGAATCGATTAAGATTGGCTGTTTGCATGGAGTGACATGCAGGACGCGACGAAGCTTCGGGAGTTGCATCGGGAGCGGTATGGCGCGGAGCCCAGGGTGTTTGCTGCGCCGGGTCGGGTAAATCTGATCGGGGAGCACACCGACTACGCCGAGGGGTTTGTGATGCCGGCGGCGATCGACTTTGCCACGCTGGCGGGGATTTCGCCGCGGACAGACGGGAAGGTGGCGATCTGGGCGGAGAACTACGGCGAGGAGCGGGTGTATGAGGCCGGAGCGCTGCCGGCGGAGCGGTCGCGGCACTGGAGCGATTATCCGGTGGGCGTGCTGAAGATGCTGGAGGAGGACGGGCAACGGATTCCGGGGCTGAGCCTGACGCTGTGGGGGGATGTGCCGCTGGGGTCGGGGCTGTCGAGCTCGGCAGCAGTGGAAGTGGGGACGGCGGCGGTGGCTGTGGACCTGGTGGGCGCGAAGTACAGCGGACCCGAACTCGCGCAGCTGTGCCAGCGGGCGGAAAACCTATTCGTGGGCTCGGCATGCGGCATCATGGACCAGTTTGTGAGTGTAAACGCGCGCGCCGGACACGCGCTGCTGCTGGATTGCAGGGACTTGAGCTACCGGCTGGCGCCGATTCCGGCGGATGTGGCGCTGGTGATCGCCAACACCATGGTGCAACACGCGGTGACGGGCGGTGATTATACGAACCGGCGGGCGGATGTGGAGGAGGCAGCGGCGGCGATTCGGCGGCATCGGCCGGAGGTAAAGTTCCTTCGCGACGCGACTATGGAGGACCTGGAGCGCTTTGGCGGGGAGATGAGCGAGAACGCGCTGAAGCGGGCGCGGCACGTGATCGGCGAGAATCAACGGACGGTGGCGGCGGCGGATGCGCTGATACGAAAAGACTTGCGCGAGCTCGGACGGCTGATGGCGGAGGCGCACTGGAGCTATAGCCGGGACTTTGAGGCGAGCTGCGAGGAGGCCGACGCAATGGTGGAGCTGGCCGGAGGGTTGCCGGGCCTGATTGGGGCACGGCTGACCGGAGGCGGATTTGGGGGCTGCACGGTGAATCTGGTGGAAGTTAAACAAGCTGAGGCATTTAGGAAGGCGCTACGGGAAGGTTACCGGGTGCAAACGGGGATTGACCCGCAAATCTATATTTGTCATGCCTCGGCGGGCGCTCATCGTGTGGAATGATCGCATCCAAATCAAGGGAATAGCCCATGACGACGGCGTAAACTCCGGTGACTGAGACGAAATTTCGAGGTTGTGCTTGAATAAATGGAACGGGTCTCAAGCCAGCGATTCCGGGGCTAAAAAGTTTCCAATCGTTATTCCCTTTTGCAGGAACGGGAATTGAAGGGGATGAGTATGGGCATAGCTTGCTAGAATCGGTGAGTCCTTTACCGATTTATCAAGCAAGACGCCCTCGCGGTGAGCCGTGCTGTTTTTTTTACGATGTGAAGGCTCGGGACCAGTCAGCAAACGGGCGAGCCGGAAGCGAATAAGGGAATTATGCCATCCACACAAATGAAGCCATTTTCCTATGAAACTTTCCCCACATCCGGACATGTAGCGTACTTCTCCATGGAGATTGCGATCCATCCGGCCATGCCCACGTATTCAGGCGGGCTGGGGGTTCTGGCCGGGGATACGCTGCGGTCGGCGGCGGATCTTGGGGTTCCGCTGGTGGCGTTTTCGCTGGTGCACCGGAAGGGATACTTCCGGCAGCATCTGGATCCGTCGGGCGGCCAGGCGGAATCGGTGCAGGCGTGGAATCCGGCGGATTTTTGCACGGAGGAGCAGGCGCGGGTGACGGTGGCGATTGAGGACCGGAAGGTAACGGTGCGGGCGTGGCGCTACGACATGATCGGCCGCAGCGGGCACGTGGTGCCGATCTACCTGCTGGACACGGACCTGGACGGGAATTCGGGCTCGGACCGCGGGCTCACGGATCATCTTTACGGCGGAGACACCAATTACCGGCTGCAGCAGGAGATTGTTCTGGGGATGGGCGGCGCGCGCATGGTTCACGCCCTGGGACTGCATGTAAACGTGTACCACATGAACGAAGGGCACGCGGCGCTGCTGACCCTGGCGCTGCTGGAGAGCCAGTTGGGCGGCGGCCCGCTGAACGGGGCAACGGAGACGGACCTGGCGGCAGTGCGCAGCAAGTGCGTATTTACGACGCATACGCCGGTTCCCGCGGGGCACGACCGCTTCTCGACCGAGCAGGCGATTCGCATTCTGGGCGGGGAAAGGACAGCGCGCCTCGAAAAGCTGGAAGTTTTTCGCGACGGGTTGCTGAACATGACGCTGCTGGCGCTGCGCTTCTCCCGCTATGCCAACGGAGTGGCGCTGCAGCACGGCAAAGTTTCGCGGGAAATGTTCCCGGAATTTGCCATTGACTCGATCACGAACGGGGTGCACGCGCCCACGTGGGTATCGGAGCCGGTGCAGGGCATGCTGGACCGGCATATTCCCGCGTGGCGGAGGGACATGCTCTACCTGCGCAGCGCCATCGATCTGCCGCTGGACGCCATGCAGCAGGCGCACGCACGGGCCAAGGAGGCGCTGCTGGCCGAGGTGGCGTCGCGCACGGGGCTGGTGCTGAACCCGAAGGTGCTAACGCTGGGATTCGCGCGGCGGGTGGCCACCTACAAGCGCGCGGGGCTGATGTTTACCGATACCGAGCGGCTCAAGAAGATTGCGCAGGCGGCGGGCGGATTGCAGATTCTTTACGCGGGCAAGGCACATCCGCAGGACGAAGGCGGCAAGGCGCTCATCCGGCAGGTATTCGAGCGGTCGGCGCAACTGTCGAACGAAATGCTCAGGATTGTCTATCTCGAAAACTACGCGTGGGACCTGGGAGCGCTGTTGACTGCGGGAGTGGATGTTTGGGTGAACACGCCGCGGCGACCGTATGAGGCCTCCGGCACCAGCGGGATGAAGGCGGCGCTGAATGGCGTGCCCAGCCTCTCCATCCTGGACGGCTGGTGGATCGAGGGGTGCATTGAAGGCGTGACCGGATGGGCCATTGCCGATGGGGCCGACGACCAGGAAGAGGCGGGGCACCTCTACAACAAGTTGGAAAACACGGTGGTGCCGCTTTATTGCCAGGATCCCGCCGGGTGGACGCGGATGATGCGAACCACGATCGCCCACAACGGATCGTATTTCAACACCAATCGGATGGTGAAGCAGTACACGCGCAATGCGTATTATCCGGTGAAGCTGGTGGAGAATGCGCCGGTGGAAGAGGCAGTGGAGACGGAAAGACAGGGAGTAGGGAGCAGGGGATAGGGAATAGGAAACCAGGGAACGAGGCGGGCGGGCATCAGGCTCGCCTGTTTGCTTTTGGGGGTCTAAGTGAAATCCGTGGAGTGCGATCCTATGCAGGTCTGGCGACCCGCCGCACTACAGCCGGTTTGGAAACCGGCGGTACACGTCGCAGGCTCGCTTGAAGTTCGCTCCAACGTGAGCAAGGAGCCTGGTCTGGACGAAGTTTGAGTGCGGACGCACCTCACATGATGAAACAAACTCCCCGGAAACCGGGCCAGCGGCGCGGTTTGTGAGTCGTTAAGGGCGCGGCGAACGTCTCTAGCAGCAGGGCAAAGCCTTTTCGCAGCGAGGTTTTGTAAAGCCCTCGAATCTTCGACTACCATTGTAGGTTCAACTGGATTTGGAACGGCCTGGGCGCAAAGCGCCGGGCTACAGCGCCGCATCCGGCCACGCAAGCGAAGAGACCGGAAACGAGCGAGACTTTCCAGGTGAGCCCGATTCTGGAGCGGGAACCGCCCTTATGATGTGGATTGTCCGGCTTGCGCTTAGGCGGCCATACACTTTTATCGTCTTTGCGCTGCTGATTCTGATCGTCGGCGTGCTTCGCGATCGAATCGATGCCGACGGACATTTTTCCCAATATCAATATTCCCATCGTGACGGTGGTTTGGAATTACACCGGACTTTCCGCCGACCAGATGGCGGAGCGCATCGTGTCGAACAGCGAGCGCGGCATGACCACGACGGTGAACGACATCGAGCACATCGAGTCGCAATCCTACAACGGGGTTGCCGTCATCAAGGTTTTCTTTCAGCCCAACGTAAATGTAGCGAGCGCGGTGGCGCAGGTGACGTCGATCAACCAGGTGCTGGTGCGCTCGCTGCCGCCGGGAACCTTTCCCCCGTTCATCATCCAGTACAACGCGTCCAGCGTGCCGGTGCTGCAGCTCGGCCTCTCCGGTCAGGGGCTGGACGAGCAGAAGCTGAACGACCTGGGGCAGAACACGATCCGCTCTCAACTGGCGACGGTGGAGGGCGCGCAAACGCCCTACCCCTATGGCGGACGGCAGCGCCAGATCCAGGTGGACATCGATCTGCCAGCCCTGCAGGCGCGCGGGCTCACGCCGGCCGACGTGGTGAACGCGGTGAACGCGCAGAACGTGATCGCTCCTTCCGGCACCATCAAGATCGACCGATTCGAGTACGAGGTGGAGACCAACTCCGCGCCCACCATGGTGGAGCGCCTGAACGACCTCCCCATCAAGATGGTGAACGGGACCGAAGTCTACGTGCGCGACGTTGCCCACGTACGCGACGGCAGCCCGCCGCAGACCAATATCGTGCGCGTGAACGGGCGGCGCGGGGTGCTGATGAACATCCTGAAGACGGGATCGGCATCCACGCTGGACATCATCGCGGGAGTGCGGTCCAAAGTGGATGGCATGCGCGGGCAGCTTCCCCCGCAGTTGAACATCTCCGCCCTCAGCGATCAGTCCATTTTCGTGCGCGGAGCCATCAAGGGCGTGGTGCGCGAGGGCATCATCGCCGCCTGCCTCACCGCGCTCATGGTGCTGGTGTTTCTCGGCAGCTGGCGCTCCACGCTCATCATCGCGGTCTCCATTCCGCTATCCATCCTCACCTCGCTGGCGTGCCTGGCCGCCCTGCACGAGACCATCAACATCATGACCCTGGGCGGCTTGGCGCTCGCCGTCGGCATCCTGGTCGACGACGCTACCGTGGCCATCGAAAACATCAACCGCAACCTGGAGACGGGCAAGGAACTGGAACAGGCCATCCTGGACGGCTCGGCCGAGATCGCCACGCCGGCGCTGGTTTCGACTTTGGCCATCTGCATCGTCTTCGTGCCCATGTTCTTTTTGAGCGGGGTGGCCAAGTACCTCTTCGTGCCCATGGCCGAAGCGGTGGTGTTCGCCATGCTGGCCAGCTACCTGCTATCGCGCACGCTGGTGCCCACCATGGCGCGCTACTTGCTCCACGAACACGACGACGCGGTTGAGACAATGAAGTCCATCAGCCGCAATCCGTTCACCATGTTCCAGTACGGGTTTGAAAAGCGCTTTGAGGGATTCCGCAAGGGCTACCTGCGCTTTCTCACCCTGGCAGTGGATCATGCGGGAGTGTTCCTCGTTCTTGTCCTCGCCTTCGCCGTGGGGTCGGTGGCGCTGCTTTCGCCGTTCCTGGGGCAGGACTTTTTCCCGGCGGTCGATTCCGGCCAGTTCAAGATTCACCTGCGCGCCCACACCGGCACGCGCATTGAAGAGACCGCCGCGCTCTGCGATCACATCGACGCGACCATCCGCCAGAACATTCCCCCCGGCGAAATCGTCAACATCGTCGACAACATCGGCCTGCCTTACTCCGGCCTGAATCTCTCCTACTCCACGTCGGCGCCCATCGGTCCCGAGGACGCCGACATCCAGGTGCAGCTCACGGAGAAGCATCATCCCACGGATGAATACGTGGAAAAACTGCGCAGCGAGCTGGGGCGCCAATATCCGGGCGTCACGTTTTACATGCTGCCCGTCGACATCGTCACCCAGATCCTCAATTTCGGCCTGGCCGCGCCCATTGACATCCAGATAGTTGGCCCGAATCTCTACGCCAACCGCACGCTGGCAGAAAAGATGCTGAACGAGGTGCGCTACGTTCCCGGCGCGGTGGACGCGCGCATCCAGCAGCCGTTCGATTATCCCAACTTCACCGTGAACGTGGACCGTACCCGTGCGGAAGATGTGGGCCTGACCCAGCGCGACGTGGCCACCAGCCTGCTGATTGCGCTCAGCGGCAGCTTCCAGACCGCGCCCAACTTCTATCTCGATCCGATTAGCGGCGTCACCTATAACGTCGCCACCCAGTCTCCGCAGTATCGCGTGGACACCATGGCCGATCTGAAGAGCCTCCCGGTGAGCGGCAACGCGCCCACTCCGCCCACTGTCGGCGCCGGCGGCAGCCTGGCGATGGCGCCCTCCACCATGGCCCCGGGCGCCGGAAGACCGGTGCAGGTGCTGGGCAACGTGGCCAATATCGTTCCCGGCAGTGAAATGGGCACGGTGAGCCACTACGACGTGCAGCCCGTGCTCGACATCTTCACCAACGTGCGCGGCACTGATCTGGGCACCGTAACCCGCGCCATGGAGAAGATCGTCAACGAAGACAGGAAGGATCTCCCGCGCGGCTCCAGCTTCATCCTGCGCGGGCAGAGCCAGACGATGGACAAATCCTATATAGGGCTGCTGGGCGGGCTGGCCATGTCGATTCTGCTTGTCTACCTACTGATCGTGGTCAATTTTCAATCGTGGCTGGATCCGTTTTTAATCATCTCCGCGCTGCCGGCCGCGCTGGCCGGTATCGTCTGGTTTCTTTTTCTCACCAACACGACGTTGAGCGTACCGGCACTCACCGGGGCCATCATGTGCATGGGCGTGGCCACGGCCAATTCGATCCTGGTGGTGAGCTTTGCGCGCGAGCAGCTTGAAGTGCTGGTGGGCGATGCACGCGAGGCTGCGCTGCGGGCCGGGTTTGTGCGCTTCCGCCCGGTGCTGATGACGGCGCTGGCCATGATCATCGGCATGGTACCGATGGCGCTGGGCCTGGGCGAGGGCGGCGAGCAGAACGCGCCGCTGGGTCGCGCGGTGATCGGCGGGCTGCTGGTGGCTACCGTGGCCACGCTGCTGTTTGTGCCCGCGTTCTTTTCTTTTGTGCATGGACGTCTGGAGCAGCGGCGCAGGCGCCTTGCCCCGGGCCGGTCCAGCGCGGTTCTTGACGAGTTCGATCAGCATACGGAGTAGCGCATTATGAGCAACGCATCGCAACCGCAACCTGGACAGGCAGCGCACGAACATGGGTCCGCGCCTCCGCAACCGCCCGTCTCCGGCCGCCGCGCCGCGACATGGATATTGATTGCGGGCATCGTGGTGACGGGGCTGGCCGTCTACGGCATCTGGAAGCGCCACCACAACGACACGGTGCTGGCGAAGACGACCAACGAGGAAGCGCCGCCCACTGTCATTGCTCTTTCGCCTCCGCAGGGCGCGCTGGTGGATACGCTGACGCTGCCCGGCAATGTGACCGCGTATACGGATTCGCCGCTTTACGCGCGCACTTCCGGCTACCTGGTTCACTGGTATTACGATATCGGCGCGCGGGTGAAGCAGGGGGCGTTGCTGGCGGAGATTGCCACGCCCGAACTGGATCAGCAGGTGCTTCAGGCCGAGGCCGATCTGGCCACGGCGGAGGCCAACGCGGGCAATGCCAAGGTGCAGGCCGAGCGCTACAAGGGGCTGGTCACTTCGGATGCCGTCTCCAAGCTGGATACCGATAACTTTGTCACCCAGGCGGCTTCTACATCCACGGCTGTGCGATCGGCACAGGCCAATCTGGATCGGTTGAAGCAGTTGCAGGGATTCGAGAAAGTCTACGCACCGTTTACCGGCGTGGTGACAGCGCGAGCAGTGGATACGGGGCAGTTGATCAATTCAGGCGCCAACATGGAGCTGTTCCACATGCAGGCGCTGGACACGCTTCGGGTTTACACCAACGTGCCGGAGTACTACACGAAAGGGATAAGGCGCGGAGAGAAGATTCCGCTTTCGTTCCCGCAGTATCCGGGCACGACGTTTGAAGGAACGCTGGTGCGGACCGCCGATGCCATTGATCCTGCCAACCGGACCCTGCTGGTGGAGATCGACGTGGATAACCGCAAGGGCGAGTTGATGCCGGGGTCTCTGGCGCAGGTGCACTTCAAGGTGCCGGAAGTCGCGCAGAGCTTCATTGTTCCCGTCTCTGCGGTCATATTCCGGCGGCAGGGACTGCAAATCGGCACCGTAGTGGACAAGGACAACGCCACGGTGGCGCACCTGGTCCCGGTTACGATCGGCGAGGATGACGGCGCGACCTTGGAAGTGGTGGCCGGCCTGAACGCCAGCGACCGCGTGATCCAAGACCCGCCGGACTCCATCATCGAGGGTGAGAAGCTGACGGTGGTAAAGCCTTCCGCGGAGAACCAGGAGCAGACGCTGGCCAGCCCGCAGCCGCAAGGGCGGCCCAAGGGTAAAGCAAGCGACCCCGGAGGCAAGCTGTGAGCGTGTTTCCGCAGCTCCGCCGCGGGTTAGCGCGCACATTCGCGCTGGCCGGTGCGGCAGCGTGCTTTATGGCGGGCTGCAAGCCCGTAGGGCCCAATTACCACAAGCCGGACATGACCGCCCCGGCAACTTACAAGGAAACTGGCGCGCCCACGGTAGCGCCGCCGCAGAATCCGGCCAACGGAGGATGGAAGCCGGCCACGCCTTCTGACGGCATGCTGCGCGGCAAGTGGTGGGAAGTGTTCAACGATCCCCAGCTCAACAAGTATGAGGAGCGGGCGGCCAGCGTAAACCAGCAACTGCGCCAGGCGACGGAAACCTATCTCGCCGCTCGGGACCAGGTTGCGGCGGTGCGGGCGAATCTCTACCCCACGCTTTCGGCCGGGCCCAGCTTCACCCATTCCAAGGACTCATACCACCAACCGCTGGCGACCCCGACGACTCCGACCAGCTACAACAGCCTGGTGCTGGGCGGGCAGGCGGGGTGGGAGCCGGATTTCTGGGGGAAGGTCCGCCGCGGCGTGGAGCAGGCGCGGGAGAACGCGCAGGCCTCCGCCGCCGACCTGGCCAACGTGGACCTGTCGTTGCAGGCCGAGCTCGCCGCCGACTATTTCCAGTTGCGCGGGCTCGACTCGCAGATCGACCTGCTGAAGCGCACCGTGGCGGACCTGGAGCGGCAGCTTGACCTGACCGAACGCCGGCTGAAGGGCGGCGTGGCTACGGACGTGGACGTGGCCCAGGCGCAGACGCAACTGGAGACGGTGCGCGCTCAGCTTGTGGATGTCCAGGTGGCGCGGTCAACCTTCGAGCATGCGGTGGGCACCATCGATGAATACAACCTGCCCGACTTCAGCATTCCGTTTTCGCCGATGAATCAGCCCCTGCCGCAGGTGCCCATCGGCATTCCGTCGCAATTGCTGGAGCGCCGGCCGGACATTGCCGCTGCCGAACGCCGTACCGCTGCCGCCAATGCACAGATCGGCATTGCCGTCGCGGCGTTTTATCCCACCATCAGCCTGGCTGGTTCGGGCGGCTTTGAGAGCACCCACGGCGGCACCTGGCTCCAGGGGCCCAGCGCGTTCTGGTCGCTGGGGGCGCAGGCCACAGAGCTGCTCTTCGACGCCGGCCAGCGGCACGCGCTGACCAGCCAGGCGCGCCACGAATACGAGGCCCAGGCTGCGGCCTACCGCAATACCGTTTTTCTGGCATTCGAGGATGTGGAAGACAACATGGCCCAGTTGCGCATCCTGAACCAGGAGACCGAAGTGGAGCAGCGCGCCGTAGCCGCCGCGCAGCACTCGTTTGACCTCTCCAATCAGCGCTATAAGGGCGGCGTTACCAATTACCTTGAAGTGCTGACCGCGGAGGCGGCGCTCATCAGCGACGAACGGACCCTGACCGACCTCCAGACCAGGCAATTTGCGGCTTCCGTGCAGCTTATCCGCGCGCTTGGCGGAGGGTGGGACGTGAGCCGGTTGCCTAAGTGATACCAAACACAGTAACTTGACTTCAGGGGCCATCCGTGTCGCCCGTTTCGTGATCCAAATCACAGAACGACGCCTTTGAACCTTCTATCGTCAAACTTGAGAACGGCAAGATTCCCCTTGCAGCACAACGCCACAAATGAGAACCACAATGCAATCTGAGACAGCGGAAACTCTGGAAAGCCGCTCCATGGTCCCGGCCAAAGCCGCCGGGGAAACGGCTCCCGGTCATGGCGCCTGGAATCGCAATAACCCGTTTCACGCGGCGGTCCTCGTCAACCGGCTGCTTACCGGCGAGGGGTCGGAGAAGGAGACCCGCCACATCGAGCTGGATCTTGGCTCGTCGGGGATCGAGTACCTGCCCGGCGACTCGGCGGGTATCCTGCCGCACAATCCGGTTTCGGCCGTGGATCGGGTTCTGCAACGGCTGTGCTTTTCCGGCGATGAGCCGGTAAAGGATTTTTATGGATCGCCCACCAACGTGCGCGCTGCCCTCACCTCATGGCTCATGATCGGCAAGCTGAGTGGTTCCACGGTGCGCGCGTGGATCGCGGAATCGCACTGCGACGCCCTGGCCGACCTGCTTCAGCCCGGCGCCAAAGAAAAGATCGACAACTTTCTCTGGGGCCGCGAGTTCATCGACCTGCTCGAAAACTGTCCAACCAGGCTGGAAGATCCGCAGCAGCTCTTCAAGATCCTGCCCCGCCTGGCTCCGCGCCTCTATTCCATCTCGTCCAGCCAGGCCCTGCACCCCAACACCGTTCATCTTTCCATTCGCGTGGTCCGCTACGAGAGCCACGGGCGGGATCGCCTGGGGGTTTGCTCGGGCCAGGTGGGCGAGCGCACGCCTCCGGGCGGCAAGCTGCCCATTTTCGTTCATTCCAACCAGAACTTCCGGCTGCCCGCCGATCCTGATGCGCGTGTCATCATGGTCGGTCCCGGCACTGGCCTGGCGCCCTTCCGGGCATATCTAGAGCACAAGCAGGCCGGCTGCGGCCGCTGGCCCATGTGGCTGTTCTTCGGCGATCAGCGCGAGTCGCAGGATTTTCTCTACCGCGACGAGATGCTGGCATGGCAAAAGTCCGGCACCCTCGACCGGCTCGATACAGCCTTCTCCCGCGACCAGGCTCACAAAGTTTACGTTCAGGACCGCGTCCGCGAGCACGCGGCCGAGTTATGGCGCTGGCTCGACGAGGGCGCATACTTCTACGTTTGCGGCGACTCCAAGCGCATGGCTCCGGACGTGGAAGCGGCCATGCTGAAGGCAATTGGCGACCACAGCGGCAAAGGCCCGGATTACGCCAACGAGTTCCTGGCCGGGATGAAGAAGCAGAAGCGGTATCTGAGGGACATTTACTAGCGCAAGCCTGACGGAGCCGCGCCGCGTCTCACCGAAAAGAGCAGCCATCCGTTATTTCGCAGCCGTGTCCTTGTCGTCCTTCTTCTCGCTCGGTCGCGGCGTGAGCGCGGGCGCCAACGGATCTCCCCAGATGTAATGCCCGAACCAGTTTTCGTTCTCTTCCATCACCGCGCGCTGCTGTTTCGGCTTGTTGATCGGGTGTCCGAAGCCGTCGTAGAGCACCATCTTCACCGGAACGCCTCGATCCTCCAGCGCCTGCCGCAATTCAAAGCTGTTGGGAACAGGCACCCGCTTATCCGCGCTCCCCTGCTGAATCAAGGTCGGGGTATTCGCCTTCGCGATGTAAGTAATCGGCGACGTCACCTTGTAAATCTCCGGATCGTCCCACGGCGTGGCTCGCAGATACTGTTGGGTAAAGGGCGTGATGTCGGTGTTCACGTAGTAGGTGGTCCAGTCCGAAATTCCCGCGCCCACACTGACCGCCTTGAACCGGTTGCTCGATGTCGTAATGAAGGCTGAGATGTATCCGCCTTCGCTCCACCCCATCGCCCCCACGCGGTCCTTATCCACCAATCCCTGCGCAATCAGAGAGTCGACGCCGGAGATCACGTCGGCATAATCGCCCACGCCCAGATTGCGCACATTCAGCGCGCGGAACTTCTCGCCATAGCCCGCTGATCCGCGGTAGTTCGGCCGCAGTACCAACGCCCCTCGCGCCACGAAACGCTCAATCGGGTAATAGCGATCCGGCTGCACCACCGGCATATCGATTCCGGTCGGTCCTCCGTGAATCACCACCAGCAGCGGATACTTCTTCGCCGCTGTAAAGTCCGCCGGCTTGTACAGCACGCCTTCAATTTCCGTTCCATCGCCTGATTTCCAACGCACCATCTCACGCTTCGCCAGGTTGAATCCCGCCTCCTGTTCCCCGGCATGCGTCAACTGCAGCGGCGTCTCGGCCGGAAGCGGCGCCGTGTAGATCTCTCCCATTTGATTCGCGCTGGCGCCGCGATAAGCTACCTGTTTGAAATCATTCGAAAATGTGAATTGTTCCGCCATCTCGCTTCCGGGCATGGCGATTTTCTTAACGCTTCCACTCTCGGGATCCAGGAGAAACAGCGACGAACTCATCTTCTGCAAGCCGGAGAAATAGATCCCATCCGGCGCCCATTTCAGCAGATCCGCGTCCTCATCGAACGCGTCGCTCACCACGCGCGGAGTACCGCCAACCGCGTCGATCACCGCAATTCTCTGGTTTGCGTAGAAGAAGTACTTCGCTCCATTCGACGTGACATAAGCAATTCGCTTCCCATCCGGCGACCAATGCGGGTCGGAATCGGGGCCCGGCGTGTCCACAATCTTCTTGACTACGCCATCGCTCACGTTCAATAGATAAATATCCTCCGAGAACATCGAAATCAGGTCGGGATCGCGCGATGCGCTGAATGCGATCCTTTTTCCATCCGGCGAGAACGAGAAGTCCCGCACGCTGAATGTTTCTTCCTTCGTCAGTTGCTTCGGCTCGGCCGGCGCACTCACGCGGCCTGCCGAGTCGGTCTTGGGCAGATTCACCAGCCACAGGTGCGCCATCTCGTAATCGCTGTGAATCACCTCATAGTCGCCAAAGCTCTCCTTGCGATCCTTCATCGCCTTCGCTTCGGGGGCCTCCGCGCTGATCGCAATCTGCTGGGAATCCGGCGCCCACTTGAACCCATCGATTCCCTTCTCCATCTTGGTTAACTGCTGCGCTTCTCCGCCGTCCGCCGGCATGATCCAAAGTTGTTGCTTCCCCTCTGGGGACTTCGGCAACACGCCCGGTCGGTCCGACAAAAACGCAATCCATTTCCCGTCCGGCGACCACTCCGCCGGATTGCTGGAATGCCCCGTGGTTGTCAACGGATGCGTTTCCCCGGTGACCGCGTTTGCGATCCAAAGATCCCTTTCGAATTTGTTTGCATCCCAATTCGTCCGCGTCTGCTCGTACACAACGTGCTTACCGTCCGGAGCGATTTTGGGCGATCCCACGTTGTACATCTCCAGCGACTGGTCAATGGTTGGCACCTTGGGACCGGAAAATGGGGAGGTTCCGGCAGCCGGCGGCGGAGTTGGAGCACTGGGCGTCTGGCCCGCGCCGGAGCACGAGATCGTCAAGGCCAATGCAACCAGCAGGGAAACGCGAGTGGACGAGGGAATCAAGGGGATCTCCTCCTGAATGTCCTCGCAGTATATCTCGCTTGGCGAGTGACCCCCGACTCTGAATTAACCGGGGGCGAACGGGCGAGATTTAGCCCCAGGCCCGGAATCTCAGACCTCGTCCTCGTCCCCAATCGCGCGCTCGGCGAGAGACCCCAGGATTAGGCTGGCCGGGTTAAGCGCGGGGTGATGTGTCGCCCGCATCAGCAGTCGGGATTCAAAAGAAACGCCGTGGGGAGAACATCCGCTAACGATTCTTCTTGTCCTTTGGCTTCGGGCCCACGTTCTCCGGATCGGCGTAGTAGCCGGAAATGGTCTGCACAAAGCTGCCCGGCTGGTTCACCTGCACCTTGATGGCATGGTACTGATTAGGCCCGCCGGCGGCCGGCGTCACGTAGGTCAGCTCGTAGTAGGAGCCGGCATCGCGCAGAACATCGTTGAGTTCGCCGGTGACATCCTTGCCGGTCACCAGCACCCGGCCGCCCGAATGAACGGCAAACACGCCCATGCCCAGGTAGGGGTAGGTCGCGTCTGAGGGTTTCGTCATCGGCTTCAAGAAATCCTTGTAGTAGAACGGGTTGTGCTCACCGCTGTAGTTCCCGCCGATTTCGAACGGGTCCAGGCGGTAGATCGCGGTGCGGGCGTCACGGATTGTGTCCGTCATACCCACGATCGTATTGAAACCCGCTTGCCGCTGGTTCAGATCTTCTTCCGATCCGATCCCGCCCATCATCGGCCACCCGGGACTGATGAACAGAACCAGCTTGCGGCCCGGGCGAGTCCGTTCGACGGTAAGAATCTCATTGAACTGCTGGATCGATTGGCTCCACAGTTGCTCGAGGCCGGCCCATCCGTCGGCCTGGGTCACCGGCCGCAGATCGGTGCCGATCTTCCGGAATTCCGCCTGCAATTGATTTCCATCGGTGGTGGAGGCGTTCATCATCTTCAGGCCGTCCTCGGTGATGGCGGCGATGGAAGTGGGGTGGGCCAGCGACCCGCCCTCCTGCTTCAGATACTCGGCCAACTGCTCGCGGCCCCAGGTTACAGAGTGATAGTCGGTGTTGATCATGTCCACGACGATCAGCACATGCACCGCGTCAGGATTGTTCTTGATGTCAAGCTGTTTGAAACTGACTAGCTTCTGCGGCTGCCCGTTGTCGAGGACAGTAAAGAACTGCTGCGGGATCCCCAACTCAGGCATCCCCGACTGCTCCTTCACCAGCACATCCAGGTGGATGGTCTGGGGCTGGCCCGCGGTGGTTCCGGCGATCTGGGGCTTGGGAAACTGCTGCGCGGGGAGGGCAGCGCAGATGGACGCGAAACAGAAGACTGTAGCGACAATTGGAATTCGGGGAATAGGGGGCGTCCTTTCGATTGGGCGTGGATCGTATCCACGCCCTGAGCATCTGACGGGATTTAGCTGGCCCAAGTTACGCGGTTGCAGGCGCGATTCTCTCGTTGCGCTGTCTGGGAAGGAAGCGGCACGGCAACGTGGGAACCGGCTGGACGTGCTGGCCATCACAGCAGTCGGGACAATGTTCTCCTTATATTCGCTTTTTCTGCTGATTATTGTTCTCTCCCCCTGCTACAATCCCATCGAACTGCATTCCGAAAAAGGTGCCGGAAGGGCGCTTGATCGCGCCTCTTCATTGGATGTGCCGCTGGCGGAATGTCGAGAAGGAGACCCGCTCTCATGGCCATTGCCGACGACCGCGCCAAAGCCGTAGAACTTGCCCTGTCACAGATCGAAAAACAGTTTGGAAAGGGGTCGATCGTAAGGCTCGGCTCGCGTGAGGCGCTGCTGCCGATATCCATCATCTCCACCGGCAGCATCAGCTTTGACGCGGCGCTTGGCGTGGGTGGCATTCCCCGGGGCAGGGTCTGCGAGGTCTTCGGTCCCGAATCCTCAGGCAAGACGACGATCTGCCTGCAGGTGATCGCAGAGGCTCAAAAGGCGGGCGGGCTGGCCGCGTTCGTCGATGCCGAGCATGCGCTCGATCCCGGATACGCCAAGAAGCTGGGCGTGGACGTGGACAACCTGCTGGTGTCACAGCCGGACTCCGGCGAGCAGGCTCTCGAGATTACGGAGGCGCTGGTCCGCTCCGGCGCCATCGACGTGCTGGTGGTCGATTCCGTGGCCGCGCTGGTGCCCAAGGCGGAACTCGACGGCGAAATGGGCGAGTCGCACATGGGTTTGCAGGCGCGACTCATGTCGCAGGCGCTGCGCAAGCTCACCGGCACGGTTTCAAAGTCGCGCACCGCGCTGATTTTCATCAACCAGATTCGCGAAAAAATCGGGGTGATGTTCGGCAACCCCGAGACCACCACCGGCGGCCGCGCGCTCAAGTTTTATTCGTCTGTCCGTGTCGACATTCGCCGCATTGCCGCGATCAAAGATGGCGATAGCGTCATTGGCAACCGCACCAAGGTCAAGATCGTGAAGAACAAGGTGGCGGCGCCCTTCCGCGAAGCCGAGTTCGACATTCTCTACGGCGAGGGCATCAGCCGCGAGGGCGACTTGCTCGACCTGGCCGTGAACAACAACATCGTCGAGAAGTCTGGCGCCTGGTACAGTTACGGCGGCGAGCGCATCGGCCAGGGCCGCGAAAATGCGCGCCAGTTCCTCAAAGACAACCGCGACACCTTTGCCAAGATGGATGGCGAGGTGCGCAAGAAGCTGAACATCGGCGCCGCCAAGGCGGATGTCCCCGAAGTGCCTGCCGGCGGTCCGGCCGAGGCCAAGGAAGCCGTTCGCGGACGCAAAGGGTAAGCGGTCACGCGAGAACGGTGGGAGAATTCTCCCACCGTTTTTTCTTGACAGACGAAAGGTATGTAAGTAATGTATGTAATGTATGACAAGGAGAAATGCAGTGACACCGACCGATATCACCAGGAAGCACGTGATCGATGCCTACGTCGAACCCGCGCGTTCAAAGGGGGAGAAGAAGGTCCAGGTGCGCGTAGGGAACGTCCTGAAAGAACTTGGATGGACGAACCGGGCACCTTCTGTGTTCTCGACCCTGTCGTCGCGCGCCTTTCAGCGCGAAGCCGGTGTGGAACTGATTGAGAAGCGAGACGGCCCGCACTCGGGAGGGCCAAGTACTACAGTGCAATTTGTTTACCGCATCGTCGAAAAAGGTGGGGAAAGAACTAAAACTCACACACGGACTCAGAGCGGTCAAGGTCTCGAATCGCTCTATGGGATTTTCGCCGACGTATTCAGGAAGCTCGGAGGTGCGGAAGCCTACCTGAAAGCGGAAAGGGACTGGGGACCCGACCCTTGGGAAAAATTGGCAGCCGAGAGAGCCAAAACTGAGAAGAAGGGTAATGAACAGTGAGTACAGTTTATTGGGATTCCATGCTGTTCATTTATCTGATGGAAGGCAGTCCACAGTTTGCACCGAAGGTGGCGAGAATTCAGAAACAGATGGAAGTCCGTGGCGACAAGCTTGTCACCAGTGTCTTCACACTGGGCGAGGTGCTCGCAGGCCCGCGCAAGTTAGGCGCTCAGGACGGAATCAACGCGGTCAAGGCCTACTTCCAGAGCGGCGTAGTCGAATTGCTTCCGTTCAACTGGGAGACCTCCGATCGGTATAGCGCTCTCCGATCCACTTTCAACGTCACGCAAGCGGATGCAATCCATCTTGCCACTGCAGCCATTGCCGGCGTCGACGCGTTCGTTACCAATGACCGGGAACTGCAACGATTACGCATTCCGGGAATCGCTTTCGTCATCGGCCTCGATGGAAAAGTATTCTGACGCAATCATCGCGTCCGCGACCCACACCAGGAATCGAAATCAGTAGCGTTTGAGGAAGTCCGGGTCGACCGGATTCTCGAACAGGCTGGCGTCGCGGGTGACGATGGTGAGGCCGGTGGGGGTGACGAAGTAGCGGCGCTTGTCCTCTACGGGGTCGAAGCCGATGACGGTGCCTTCGGCGATGTGGACGTCGCGGTCGATGATGGCGCGCTTGATGCGGCAGTGGCGGCCGATGTTGACGTGGGAAAAGACGATGGAGGAATCGACCTCAGTGTAGGAATTGACGCGGACGTCCTGCGACAGGACGGAGTTGGTGACGGAGGCGCCGGAGATGATGACGCCGGCGGTGATTACGGAGTTGACGGCCATGCCGGTGCGGCCGGGCTCGCCGAAAACAAACTTGGCGGGGGGGTATTGGCGGACGCGAGTGCGCATGGGCCAGTCGCGGTCGTAGAGGTTGAATGTTGGCGACACGGAGCAAAGGTCCAGGTTGGCGTCGTAGTAGGCGTCAAGCGTCCCGACGTCGCGCCAGTAGAGGGCCTGCTGCTTGTTTTCATCCACGAAGCTGTAGGCCATCATGCGTCGTTTGCCGAGCAGGTTGGGCAGGATGTTGTGGCCGAAGTCGTGCTTGGAGTCAGGATCCTCGGCGTCGGTGATCAGGGCCTTGAGGAGGACTTCGGTGTTGAAGATGTAGATGCCCATGTTGACGTCGACGGAGTCGGGATTGAACGGCGATCGGACCGTGGTGGTCTTGGGTTTTTCCTGGAAGCCGAGGATCTCGCCGTCGCTGCCGACTTCAACCACGCCGAAGCGGCTGACCTCGTCGGGCGAGACGGGAATGGTGGCCAGAGTCACGTCGGCCTTCTTTTCCACGTGGTACTCCATCATGCGGGCGTAGTTCATCTTGTAGATCTGGTCGCCTTGAAGGATGATCATGTGCTTCGGCTGCTCGGAACCGATGGAGTAAATGTTCTGGTAGACGGCGTCGGCGGTGCCCATGTACCAGTTGGCGCCGGTTCGCTGCATGGGGGGAAGGAGCTCAAAGAACTCGCCCAGCTCGGTAGCGACGACGCCGGTCCAGCCTTCGCGGACGTGGCGGTTGAGAGAAAGCGCCTTGTATTGAGTAAGGATGAAGACCTTGCGCAGGCCGGAGTTGATGCAATTGGAGAGGGTGATATCGATAATGCGGTAATGACCGCCGAAGGGCACGGCGGGCTTGGCGCGGTCGCGGGTGAGCGGGAAGAGGCGTTCGCCAGCCCCGCCCGCAAGCAACACTCCAAGAGTATCTTTCATATCCACGATCCTGACCTGCCTTTGCTTGACACGATCTTTTCCTGCCTTTGATTAATAGGATGACAGACCGGCGGAGAAGTATCGAGCGCCGCCGGAATGGTTTACGTAGAGTTCACATGCAATCAAACACATGCAGACCCCTGAACGGCGAAGGATAGCACAAAGACAGGGACCAAGAAACCAGGGATAAGGGACAAGGGATAAGGGACAAACCGGACTGCTGGCCATCGGCGACTGGCAACTGCTGATCACTGACATCTGAAAACTTCGAGGGGTCAGCGTTTCTTCTTGAACTTGTATTCGATGCCGACGGAGAAAGCAGCGTTGATGTCGAACTGGCGGACTTTGGCGCCGTAGTTGGTGCTGTAGTCGGTGAGGATGGCATCCGGGGTCAGGCGGAGAACCCAATGGGCGGAGCGGTTGAGGTCAAAGTGGCCGCCCATGATGACGGCCGGGGAGATCTGATCGTTATAGAACCCGACGAGCTGGGGCGACTGCCCGCGAAGATCGCGTTCAAATTCGCCGTAGACGCCGCCGACCAGCACATGGGCGATGAGGTCGCCGTGCTTGTTATGAGGGCCGAGAAACTCAGGGCCAGCGACGAAGAAGTACTGAGCGACAAAGGGACCCTGGATGGAATCCTGGGTGCCGTTGGGATCTAGGAAGGTGTTGGGTGCGGCGCCGGAGGTGCCGAAGTAAGGGCGGAACGAGCCCTGGGCGCCCCAGTGTTTGCTGAACCAGTAAGAGCCGGAGACGTCAAGGCCACCGAGGTTGGAGCCCTGGAGGAGATTGGGGCCGGCCTTCATATGGTCGTAAGCGAGGCCGATGGAGAGGTCGTAGCGATTGTCGTAGCGGACGCCGGCCAGAGGGTCGGTGGGGGCATACTCGGGCGCGGGCGGCTGCACGGGCATGGTCTGCGTCTGGGTTTGGCTGGAAGATTCCTGGGCAAAGAGCGCGGAGGCGGCGCACACCGGAAGGGCGGCAACGGCGAGATAAAAAGACAGACTTGCTGGGAGACGCATCGTTTTCAAGATTACAGGACCGTGCCGAGGGCGGACAAACGCGACCAGAGCGGAAGATGACAGCTTTGGGATGGACGCGGGAGGCGGGCTCAGGGTGAGCAGCGCTCGGCCCAGCGGGAAAAGACGAGGTAGTAAACGGTATGGAGGACCTCGCTGGACGCTCTGGCGTCGGCCATAAACGCCGATTGGGGCTCGATGGAGGGCGCGGCATGCCCGCGCCACTGGATGGGAACAGCGGAGAAGATCAACTCAGCGCGGGGCAGATGGTCGGCGCCGGTGACCACCTCAGCCGAGCGCCATCCATGCTGCTGCATGATGCGGGCGGAAAAGCAGGCGTTCTGGATGGTGTTGGAGGCAAAGGGCTCGACCACGAGATTCTGTGCGGGGATGCCCTGGGCCTGAGCCGCGCGCGCCATGGTTCGCGCTTCGTTCTGCCCTTTGAAGTCATCGAAGCCGGTGAGGATGAGGCGCGGCGCGACGCCACGCTCGTACTCGTGCACGGCCTCCGTAACGCGAGCCAGCGAGGCAGGCGTGGGATTGCCGTCGCGGTTCACTCCCCCACCAAGCACGATGATGGCATCAAAGCGATCCGCGGAGGTGTTGCCGGATGGCGCGGTTGCGCGGGCGAGCGCGGCCCACGCGATGCAGGCGACGATGAGCGCCGACCCGGCCAGGATGAGGCGGACGCGCCAGGAGGTCCGGCGGCGAGAAGCGCGACGGACAGGTGAAGCGGGGGGCCGGCGCCGCCGGGGCGATTGACGGCGAAGCGGCTGCGAGGGAACAGGCACTATAAGTCCAATGTAACCCGGCAGGAGGGGTGAGGACGATGGCTTGAGAGGAACTCAGGCCAGTTCCAATCCGGTTTTATTCGGCATTCTTGGCTTCCCACCCTTGCGCCAGGAGGAAGGCGCAAGGATGGGGCACGGCGGCTCGGGGTACATGAACGTTCAATATTCCCTGGTTTTCAGCTTTCATCGCCGTCAGCCTTCTTAGCTTGCGGGAAGGCAGTGATGCGGAGCTTGGCGGCAGCGTAGGGGATGAGGGTGAGAGATTCGAGCCCCTGATCGGAGGCGACCGGGCTCTGGGGGAGCGGGTTGGCGGCGCCGTCATCGGCTTGCCAGGCGGGAAGCTTGCGGGCCTTTATCTCGAGGGTGACGGGAGTGTTGTGTGTGAATGGGGAAGATACAGGTTCTTTGACTTCGCGCGACGATGAAGCTGTCGCGCTCCGCTCAGAATGACGGCTCGTTGAGGGAAAGACGCTTTCGTGAGTTTTGATGGAGCGCGCAGGATCGGCCGAATCGAGATCGAGAGCGTAGTTCCATGGAGTGGTGGGAAAGACCTGCCAGTCGGCGGTCATGCCCTGGTCGCGGAGTTTGACCCAGTCTTCGCCGATGGCGTAGCTGAAGACCAGTGGGCCGCGTTCGATGGCGACGGAATTATTGAACCAGCGGGTGACGCGCGGCTGCATGGGGAGGGTGAGCTCGACGCGGTCGCCGGCGCGCCAGGTGCGCTGGATCGGGGTGAAGTCTTTGGGAGGAGTCGGCTGGATAACGTCCAAAGGCAAGCTGTTGGGGCTGAGCCAGAGTTCCTTGCCGTTGACGATGATGGTGGCGCCGTCGCCAGCCCAGGCAGGGATGCGGAGGATTAGCGGAAATCCGATAGGCGAGGTGGGATTAACTGTGAAGCGAATGACTCCACGGAATGGGTAATCGGTTTCTTCTGTGATGTGAATGGGGATGCCGCGGAGGATCGTGTGGAGTTCGCAGGGAGCGTAGGCGGCGGCTGCGAGGCCGGCATCGGCGTCGGATGAGCCGGAGAGCATAAAGAGGCTGGCGGCGAACTTGGGCCAGCCCTGGTGGAAGTTGGCCGTGCAACAGCCGAAGTTGGGAGCGAGGCCGTAGAGGTTGGACTCGGGGCCGTCGCTGATCCAGGGTTTTTGGTGCAGGCTGCACTCCACCTGGTTGGGTTCCTGGTTGTATTGGTGGGCCCACATGTCGTCAGTGAACGTGCCGGGAAGGGCGTTGAAGGCCAGCTTCTCCAGGCGGTCGCCCAGCGCGGGGTGCCCGGTGATGGCGAGTGACTGCTCGAGGGAAAACATGGACTCGACCACGGTGCAGAGTTCCGATCCGTGCGAGGGGTCGCGGCCGGCGAGGTGCTCGTCGCAGGAGAACATGCCATTGGGCAGGCCATGCCAGCGGTCGAGCTCAGAGAGCATCTGGAGGATGGCGTCGCGGTCCGATTGCGAGCCGGAGACGAGCGACCAGACGGGACCCGTCTTGATGGCCTGGCCATTGTTGACGCCGTGGGTGGCGAGGGCAAGGTCTTTGAGGCCGCCGCCTTCGTTGAGCTTGATGAACTCGGCGGTGATGGGTTGGGTGAACTGGAAGTTGGCGTACTGCGCAATCCAGTCGTGGCCCTGCTGATGGAGCAGGCGGACTAGTTCGAGGAGGTACGCATCGCCTGTGCGGTTGTAGAGCCAGAAGACGGAGAGCGCTTCATCCTGCCAGCGGAACTTGCCCCAGTCGCGCAGCGGGCGCGCGGGGAGCGCGGCTAGCTGATGACGGAAGTAGCGGTCCATGAGCGGAAGCACGCGAGGATCGCCGGTGACTTCATGATATTGCGTGAGTGCCTTGAGCATGACGATGCGCGGCCACCAATCGTCATTGGACGCGGGGCCGATCGTGCCGTTGGGCTGCTGGTGGGTGAGGGTCCAGTCGAGGAAGCGCTGGGCAATGGTTTTGAGGCGCGCGTCGTCGAGGAGCCAGGCTAGCGGAATGAGGCCGTCGAGATAGTAGGGGCCGCGTTCCCAGGATTCGCCGGTGCCGCCGAGCCAGCCAGAGTTGAGGCCGACGTCGGGCCAGGTTTCGCCGAGGTGGCCGCTAAGGCCGTTGGCCTGGATTTGAAGCTGGGTGCGAAGCCAGCCGGCGGGGCGGATGGAACCGAGGGGAAGCGGAGTGAAGACACCGGGAAGAAGCGGAGCGCGAGCGCGGGCTGGGGGCTGCGGTGCGAATGAGGGCGTGTCGGCGAAGGAGATGCGGGGTAGAGCGACTGCTGCAGCGGAGGCCAGCGCGGATTGTTTCAAGAAGTTGCGGCGCGTGGATGCGTGAGGGCGCGGCATGGACATCATGGTAGCGCGGGCGGGGCCAGCTTGGGGTGGCGAGGGACAGGAAAAGGGGGACCTGGGACTGCGGAAGTGCGCCGGCGTTATCATGAAGCCCGAGATAGATGGCACGTGAAGAGCGCCGGCGCGGATGCGGCGCGGGAGGTTGCGGTGGCCGAATACACCTTGAACATTAATGGGAGTCCGGTGCGAGTGACGGCTGCAGCGGATGAGCCGCTGTTGAGCGTGTTGCGTTATCGGCTGGACATGACGGGGACGAAGTTTGGCTGCGGGGAAGGGCAGTGCGGCGCATGCACGGTGCTGCTGGACGGCCGCGCAGTGCACTCGTGTTTGCTGCCGGTCGAAAAAGCGGCGGCCGCGAAGATCACCACAATCGAGGGGCTGGAGCAGAACGGGAAGCTCACGCCGGTGCAGGAGGCGTTTCTGCGCGAGGATGCGATGCAGTGCGGGTACTGCACTTCGGGGATGGTGATGCGGGCCACGGCGCTGCTGCGGGAAGACAACGCGCCCAGCGAGGACCGGATTGTGGAGGCGATGAACAGCAATGTGTGCCGCTGCGGGACCTATCCACGGATTGTGGCGGCGGTGAGGCTGGCGTCGCAGCTGGCGGCGCAGGGAGGACACGCATGAACTCGCCCTATACGAGCATGAATGTGTGGACCGAAGGCTTTCGTGGCGTCGCGGGTCCGGGCGGAATGGAGCGCGAAGCCCTGAATCTCGATCGGCGCGATTTTCTGAAAGGCCTTGGCGCGGGACTGCTGGTGGCGCTGGTGCCTGCGGGCACGCTCGCGCCGGGCGAAGCCTGGGCACAGGAGTCGGGGCGCGGCGGCGGCTGGGGCGGACATCCTCTGCCGAAAGATCTGAATGCGTGGATTCACATAGGCGCCGAAGGCGAAGTGAAGGTGTTTACCGGCAAGGTGGAAGTGGGACAGAACATTCGCACCTCGCTGGCGCAGGCGGTGGCGGAGGAGCTGCGGACGCCATTTGAGTCCGTCACGATGGTTATGGGCGACACCGACCTGGTGCCGTGGGACATGGGGACGTTTGGAAGCATGACCACGCCGACGATGGCTCCGCGGCTGAGGAACATGGCCGTGGCAGCGCGGCAGATGCTGATCGAGATGGCGGCGGCGCAGTGGCAGGTGGATGCGTCGCGGCTGACGGTTGAGAACGGCAAGGTGATGGAGGCGGGCCGGACAGGATCGAGTGGGGGCCGGTCGATCGGCTACGGAGAGCTGACGCGCGGCGAGAAGCTGGTGAGAGTGGTGGAGGGCGATCCTCCGCTGACGCCAGCGACAGAGTGGAAGATTGCGGGGACGCCGATCCGCAAGGTGGGTGGGCGCGACTTTGTGACGGGCAAGCACAAGTACCCCTCTGACATTGCGCGGCCGGGGATGGTGTATGGAGCCGTCGTGCGGCCGGCGGGATTCAACGCCAAATTGGTCAGCGTGGACACGAGCGGCGCAGAGAAGATGACGGGCGTAAAGGTGGTGCGGGACGGCGATTTCATCGGCGTGGCGGCACCGGATGCGTACACCGCACGCAAGGCAGTGGAGGCAATCCAGGCGAAGTGGGATGTGCCGCCGCAGCAGGGGAACGATGGGTTGTTTGCTTATCTGAAGAGCCATCCGGAGAACGAGCGTGGAATGGGAGGGCGGCCGCAGCAGCAGACGGGACAAGTGGATCAGGCGCTGGCCGCTGCGGACGTGAAGCTCGAAGAAAGCTACACCGTGCAGTACATTGCGCACGCGCCGCTGGAGCCGAGGGCGGCAGTGGCGGAGTGGCAGGATGGGAAGCTGACGGTGTGGACGGGGACGCAGCGGCCGTTCGGGGTGCAGGGCGAGCTGATGCAGGCGTTCGGGCTGGCGGCGGACAAGGTCCGGGTGATCCAGCCGGACATGGGCAGCGGTTACGGCGGCAAGCATAGCGGGGAAGCGGCCATGGAAGCGGCGCGGCTGGCGAAAAGCGCTGGAGCGCCGGTGAAAGTGGTGTGGACGCGCGAGGACGAATTCACGTGGGCGTATCTGCGTCCGGCGGGGCTGATCGAGATCAAGGCGGGAGCGAAGAAGGACGGCACGCTAGTGGCCTGGGAACAGCATAACTACAACTCGGGGCCGTCGGCGATTGAGACGCCTTATGACGTGGAGAATCATTTGGCCGAGTACCACCCGGCGAAGACGCCGCTGCGGCAGGGATCGTACCGCGCGCTGGCGGCGACGGCAAACAACTTTGCTCGCGAGTCGCACATTGACACGGTGGCGCGCCAGGTGGGGATGGATCCGCTGGAGTTTCGGCTGAAGAATCTTAAGAATGACCGGTTGCGCGTGGTGCTTCAGGCCGCGGCGGACAAGTTCGGGTGGGCGCAGGCGAAGTCGACTGGAGAACGCGGCTACGGGATCGCCTGCGGCACCGACAAGGGCGGCTACATTGCCTGTTGCGCCGAGGTCGAGATCCAGACTGGAAAAGCGGGGACGAGGAAAAAGGTTCGGGTGCCGCGCGTGGTCCTGGCTTGGGAATCGGGCGCTGTGGTGAATCCCGACGGGCTGCGCAATCAGCAGATGGGCGCGACGGTGATGGCGCTGGGCGGAGCGCTGTTTGAGGCGATTCTGTTTGGCGATGGCCGGCTCAAGAACGCAACGTTTACGGAGTATCGCGTGCCGCGGTTCAAGGATGCGCCGCAAGTGGAGGTGGTGCTGATCGATCGCAAGGATCTGCCGTCGGCGGGAGCGGGGGAGATCGGGCTGATCTCGCTGGCGCCGGCCGTTGGAAATGCGATTTTTGCCGCGACTGGGGTGCGGGTGAAGAATATGCCGATGGCGCCGGAGAGCGCCGTGCCTGGGATCGAGCCGTCGCCGTTTACAAGCTGAAGACGAGGGAATCTGACGAGTCCGATGCGATCACCAGATATGCGAAGGCCCTCCGGAGTCCGGAGGGCCTTCAGTTGTACTGCTCAATCCATCCCGCGCCTATGCAATCCGCCGGGCTTGGACGCTTTGTCGCCCGAAGGCGAAAAGATCGATGCTCACGCGCTGGCCGTCCGAGACGGTTTGTGTCCGGCAAAGCCGAAGAACGCGATATAGAGGTAGCAGACCACGGGAACCAGCAGCGAAAGCGCGTAGCTGGAGTGGTCGGAAATCCAGCCGATGAAGACCGGGATGAGAGCGCCGCCCCAAACCGCGGTCATGATGAGCCCCGATCCCTTGCTGGTCATGGTCCCCAGCCCCGCGATACCCAGCGCGAAGATGTTGGGGAACATGATGGAGTTGAAAAAGCCGGCAAGGATCAGCGACCAGATGGCGACCGGGCCGGTGCTCATGATGGACACTACAACCAGCGCCGCTGCGATGAGACCGAAAGCGCCGAGCAGCTTGCCGGCTTTGATCCTGGTGAGCACCCAGGAGCCGAGAAGCCGGCCGATGAGCGCGCCCATCCAGTAATAGGTGACCAGTTTTTGCGCGGCGGAGGCGGAGAGAGCATTGAGGCCGCCATGCTGGGAATCGCTGAAGTAAAGGACCATCTGGGTGGCAAGTCCCACTTCCACGCCGACATAGAGGAAGATGCCGAGCGCCGCGAGCACCGTATGCCGGTAGCTCCAGATGCTGCGCCGCATGGATTTGGCGATGATCTCGGTGGCCTCGGACTCATGCGAGCCCGTAATGTGAGGCAGATGAGTGAACGCGATGGCGATGCCCATCACCGCCAGGCCGATGGCGATGACGATATAGGGCATATGCACGGTGTTGGCGATGGTGTGTTGATACTGGAGTTGCGTGGCCGGGGATTCCTTGGCCACCTCGGCTGGGTCCTTTACGGTTGCCGTGAGGATGAACGCTCCGGCGATCAACGGCGCGATAGTGCCGCCCAGCGAGTTGAGCGCCTGGGCCAGGGTGAGGCGCACCGGCGCGGAACTCTCGGGACCCAGGATGGCGATGTAGGGATTGGCGGCGGTTTGCAGCGCCGTTACGCCCGCGCCCACTACAAAGATAGCCAGCAGGAAGAGCGGGAACGAGACCTGTTGCGCCGCGGGCACGAAGAGGAGCGCTCCAATGACCTGGATGAACAGCGATACCACCATGGTGCGCTTGTAGCCGATGGCCTCAATAAGCTTTCCGCTCGCCCCGGAGCAGACGAAGTACGCGGTGAAGAAGGCGAAGTTGGCCAGCATCGCCTGCCAGTTCGCGAAATTGTGAACCTGGAAGATCTGCTTCAGATACGGCACCAGACCCATGTTGAGGTTGGTGACGAATCCGAAGATGAAATACAGGGCGGCGACCGCGATAAACGGTCCGATATAGCTGGGCGCGCTGGACGCCCCGGTAGGTTTGGTCGATTGCGAAGCCATGAGAGGTCGTTTCCCTCGTTTCCAAAAAGAGTCCGCCCAGATTTGAGCGGGGTGCAGACTGCCGGTTGCCAGGCCGTTCTTCCCCATGGGCCTGCGTGGGCACAGGCGGGACAATTCCGGTCCTTTGGCTGCACACAACACTATACGGGAAACCGCGCGCAAGGGAAGGCCCGTGTGCCGGTCTTGAAAAGGGTGCGCAATCCAGGCGCGATTTCGGCTATTCTCAACTTTCAGCAAGGAGCACCGGAAAAATGCCTTCGACGAAGGAGACGCTGAGCGGAATCCGCCTGAACAAAGTACTGGAGGCGCTCAAAGACAGCTGGCAGGCGGAGATGGAAGGCTACCACACCTACAGGGCGCTGGCGGATCGCGACACCGATCCTGTACGCGCCCAGGTGCTTCGGCATTTGGCGGCCGCCGAGCTGGAGCACGCCGAGCTGTGGCACGGACGCATTGTCCAACTGGGCGGCAGCGAGCCCGTCTACAGCGGCAAAGAGGGCGGCGAGGCCGATTCGCTGGCTAACCGCGCGGGCGGCATCCGCATGGCCCTGCGGCGGCTTGAAATCGAGGAGAGCCGGCATATCGCCCGTTACGGCGAACAGCTAAAAGCTCTGGGCGACGAGGGCTCTATCGCCATCCTCGACCACGTGATTGAGGACGAGAAGGACCACTATCGCGAACTCGGCTCGCTGCTCCGCGGCCACTATCAGGCTCCGGCCGGCGCACCCAAAATCGACGCCAAAGCGGTGCTGGACGAAATGCTGGCCAAGCGCAACCAGGGCCGCAAGCAGCCGGGAAGCTGGATCGGCGACGCGATTTACGGCGTCAACGACGGCCTGGGCGCCATCTTCGGCATCGTCTCCGGCGTATCGGGCGCCACGGCCGGCAACAGCAAATACGTTCTTCTTGCGGGCCTCTCTGGAATGATTGCTTCGGCGCTCTCCATGGGCTCCGGCGCATATCTGGCCGCCAAGAGCGAGCGCGAGATCTACCAGGCGGAAGTGGCGCGCGAGCGCGAAGCCATCCGCATGAATCCCGCCGAAGCGCGCGAGCTGCTGGCCCTCTACTACCAGGTGAAGGGCCTGCCCGAAGTGGACGCCCTGCACATGGTGAACCACATTGCCAGCGACCCCGAGCAGATGCTGCGCGCGCTCCTCAGCGAGCGGCTGGGATCCAGCGAGGAAGCGTTGGCAAATCCCATGATCTCGGCCAGCTCCGGCGCGCTCTCCACGGCGGTTGGCGCCATCATTCCCGTCATCCCCTTCTTCTTCCTGCAGGGAGTTCCGGCGGTGATTGCCGCGGCCGTGGTTTCGCTAGCGGCGCACTTTGCCGTGGGCGCGGCCAAGAGCCTCATCACCGTCCGCTCGTGGTGGTCCTCCGGCCTGGAAATGACGCTCGTGGGCGCGCTTGAGGGCGCCGTGACCTACGGCATCGGTATCCTGCTGGGCAAAGGCGGAATGTAGATGGGCGGACTGATCCCGCTTGGCGATGCATCGCGCCCGGCGCGCCGCGCCACGACCATTACGATGCTGATCATCGCGATCAACGTCATTGTGTTTTTCCTGGAACTGAACGGCGGCAACCGCTTTGTCTACGCGTGGTCGGCTGTCCCCTATCGCATTGTGCACGGGCACCGCGCCATCACTCTTCTGACTTCGATGTTCATGCATGCCGGTTTCCTGCACATCATCGGCAACATGATTTACCTGTGGGCTTTCGGGCCCGCCATTGAGCAGGCGATGGGCTCCTTCCGTTACCTGCTCTTCTACTTGGCTGGCGGCCTGGTGGCGATGTTCGCGCAGGTGGCGGCCGATCCGTTCTCGCACATCCCCGTCCTCGGCGCCAGCGGGGCCATTGCCGCGGTTATGGGAGCTTTCCTCGTTACGTTTCCCCGCGACCGCATCCGCACCCTGCTGTTCTTCCTGATTTTCTTCCGCGTCACCTACATTCCCGCGGCCCTGCTCATCGGTTTCTGGTTTCTGATTCAGTTGTTCAACGCGGGGTCGGTGGCCGAGGTACGGACCGGCGGCGTGGCTTACCTGGCACATATCGCCGGATTCCTGTTTGGGGTGATCCTGGGGCGGTTGCTCAAAAAGCCGCAGCAGACAACGTATCCGAGTGGCGCTTATTGGCGGGATTAAGGTAGCTTGCGCGGCAAGAGGGAACCCGGAAGCAGGCCAGAAACGAAATGAGCAATTGACAATGGGGCGCGATCTGTTACCTTCGCTTTGATCCCCAGAGCCTGCAATCGCCGGCAGCAGTATTACCCCGAATTTGATAAAAGAAAGCGTGCTCCACGCGCCCTGAAGTTGACGATTCCTTGGACATTTTGCAGATGCCCCGCAGTCGACTGGCTGCGCGTATTGCCGTAGCACACGAGGTGAATCATGCCCATCACGCCTACCGTCGGCGGATTTGAAAGCCAGGCCGGCAGCAAGGAAACCATTCAGATTACGCCCACCGGTCCAGCCAGCATCAACAAGATCTGGAGCGTCCTGCACGGATTGGACGCGGCGAGCGCCAAGCTGATCCCGCTCGACCCTTCCGGGGACTCATTCACGATAACGATCCTTGCCGGAACGAATTACCTCATGGTGCTGCTGCAATCGGCAAGCAAGGAGATTGAAACCGTGGTGGCGCAACAACCGCCCGGCGGTCCCGGGCTCATTCTCGAAGACGATATCGAGATCAACGGCGGAGTGGGCACCTGGACGCCGCAGATCCTTGGGAAATGACGGGACCTCAGGACCATTCGCTGTGAATGCCTCAAAGGGGATTGGAACATGAAGAATCGAATCTGCCTGTACCTGTGTTCAGGCGCTTTGCTGGCAGCCACGGTTTGCAGCGCGCAAACCCCGGAGCAGCAGAAAACATGTGATCATACCCAACCGCTCGCCGTGGGCGGTTTCTGCCGGCGTCTGAGCGATGAATTTGCGCAGAAGAGAATCGCTTCCGCAACGTATCCGCTGAATGACGCTCTGTATGTGCCCACCAATGACGCGGCCCAATTTGCTGAAGCGTTGCGGAAGCGCTCCTACCTGCACGTGATGGCGAATACCGTGAAAGGAGATGCGAAAGGGTTGGGCAAAAGCGATGCGCAGGTGATGGCCAACGAAATGGCACAAGCGGTATCGACGAAAGCAGCGGTTCCGCAACCGGGCGCCAGCGCCGCGAACAGCGGATCCACCACGTTGACGGCGAAGCCGACCACGACCGACCTGATTTCGCTGGCGGCGGAGTCCGGAGCGTTCACCGATACCGTGAACGGCAATTCCATTACGGCGCAGGCCAATGTGAACGGATTGCGCAGGTACCTTTCCGACCTTCCGTTCGCCAGCCTGAACTCCTCGACTCTGGAGGACTACCTGCAACACATGACGTTGTCGGCCACATTTAACCTTGCGAAGTCTTCTTCGGGCGCCGCGCCGGTTACGGGACAGGCCACCAGCGGAACTCCGTCCGGAATTGCGAGCGTGCTGTTGCCCTCGAATGATGTTTCCTTCAACGGTCTGGGCGTCAGCGTCGCCATCCTTCGCCCGTACACTCCCACCTCAGCCAAATTCAACAAGGCATGGACCGGTGCGCTGGCTGAAAAGGCAAACTCGCCGAACACAGAGGCGCAACAGCTCTTCACCGATTTCACCAAGGCAATTCCGGGCGACATTTATACATCGAACCCCAAGGTCTCCGCGGCTCTGGCGAAGTGGCGGCTGGATGCAGGCCGGGACGAAGCCAGCAACGATACGGATGCGTTTGCGCGATTCGCCAGCGATTTCGCCGCGTACATGGACGCGATTGCCGGCGCTCTTGAAACCAATCCGGATTTCGACCAGAGCATTGTTAACACGGCGACCGATCTTGATCAGCTTCGGCAGTTGCGCAACAAGATTATCGATGAAGCGCGCGGCAAACCGCTGCTGACGTTCAATTACAACTATGTGACGCCGACAAACGAGCCGGCCCTGCACAATGCCACGGCCGTGTTCGCTTACGTCTGGAGCAAGCACGACGACGGTGCGCAGATCACGGGAAATGCCGCGGGATCGTGGTTTGCATCGATTCCCGCGGGCGCGAAATACGGACGCGTGAAGGATTATCAACTCACCGCGGAATTCGATCAGCCCGTGGGAAAGGACCCTTCGGCGCCGCGAGCCATCGCAAGCCTGGCCGGTTACGCGCAGTATCAATACTCGCCCAACGTGCTGAACCTGACCGTTGCCGATGTCATTCCCGGAACCAACATTTCTGTCCCGGCCAACTCGCAGGTGTTCACCAGCACTGCCGGGTGGCTCGGAGTGGCCCAGGCGAAACTGGTTTTCAACATCGGAAAGGGAGCCACGGTGCCGGTTGCGTTTAAATGGTCCAACAAAACCGATCTGCTGACCGGCAGCGATTGGAAGGGCCAGTTCGGGATGAGTTACGATCTATCGGCGCTGAAAAGCATTCTGCTCGGCAAGTCGCAGTAGGCTAGATCTTCTGCGTGCGCTGCACGGAGCGCACTCCGGGTACGCGCCTCAGCGCCAGTACCATCTTGTTCAGATGGCTCAGGTCCTCGGCCTCCACCACGAACTCCACCGCAGTTTCGCCCACCGCGTCTCGCTTGGTGTCTACGGAGCGGATGTTGGTGTCGTCGTCGGAGATTACCGCGGTCAGTTCCTTCAGCATTCCCTGGCGGTCCTCGCAGAACACCGTGATTTTCACGGGGTAGCGTAGCGGCCGCCCGGCTTCGTCGCCCACGCGCGACCACTCCACTGCGATGCGCCGGTCGCTCTCGTAGAGCAGGTTCTGCACGTTGGGGCAGCTCCGCGCGTGCACCGCCACGCCCTTGCCCCGGGTCACGTAGCCCACGATGGCCTCGCCGCGGATGGGGTTGCAACATCGCGCGCGGTACACCAGCAGGTCATCCTGTCCTTCCACCTGAAGCGACTCCGACCCCGCCAGATGCAGCTTGCGCACGGCATCTGACATGCCGCCTTCCGTGTCCGCCCTGGCCGGTTCCTCTTCCGCGGCTGCCTTCACATACCCCGGCGCCAGTTTGTTCAGCACCTGGTGCGCCGTGTGTTTGCCCTGGCCAAGGGAGGCCAGCAAGTCCGCCGCAGTGGCCACGCCGTATTCGCCGGCGATGCGGCCCAGATCCTGGTCGTCGATCTGGCTCATCGGCACCTTGTACTTACGCGCTTCTTTCTCCAGCAGTTTCCGCCCGATCTCCACCGCGCGCCGCCGGGTGTCTTCGTTGAGCCAGTGCTTGATCTTGTTTCGCGCGCGCGGGCTCTTTACAAAACCGAGCCAGTCGCGGCTGGGCTTGTGCTCCTTCTGCGTAACAATTTCCACCACGTCGCCAGTGCGCAGCTTGGTGCGGAGCGGCACCATGCGCCCATTCACCTTGGCGCCCACACAGGTGTGGCCCACCTCAGTGTGGACGGTGTAAGCAAAGTCCACCGGCGTTCCATCGGCGGGCACCACCACAACCTTTCCCTTGGGCGTGAAGGTGTAAACCTCTTCCGGATAGAGATCCATCTTCAGGCTGGAGAGGAATTCGTTGGGATCCACCATCTCCTTTTGCCACTCCACAAGCTGGCGGATCCATTTCAGCCGCTCCTCGTCGCGCGCGGTAATCGCTCCCTCGCCCGCCTTGTATTTCCAGTGCGCCGCAATGCCTTCTTCCGCAATGCGGTGCATCTCCTCGGTGCGGATCTGCACCTCAAACTGGTGGCCGCTGTCCCCCATCACCGTGGTGTGCAGGGACTGGTATCCATTGGCCCGCGGAATGGCGATGAAGTCCTTGATGCGGCCGGGAACCGGCCGCCACAGCGCGTGAATCAGGCCGAACACCGCGTAACAGGCGGCCACATCCTGGGTGACAACCCGGATGGCCAGGAAGTCGTGAACGCGGTCGAAGGAGCTCTTGGTCCGCTCAATCTTCTGGTAAATGGAAAAGAGCCGCTTGATCCTCCACTCCACTCGCGCCTGGATGTTGTTTTCCCTGAGCTGCTCCGCCAGCATGTCTTCCACGCCGCGCAGAAACTGCTCGCCCTCCTGCCGGCGCGTCTCCACGCCTTCCGCGATGCGCTCGTAGCTCACCGGATCGGTGTAGCGGAAGGCCAGGTCTTCAAGCTCGCCGCGCACCTTGCCCATGCCGAGCCGATGCGCCAGCGGCGCGTAGATGTCCATGGTTTCCCGCGCGATCACGTCCTGCCGATCTGGCCTCAGGTGCTCGAGAGTGCGCATGTTGTGCAGGCGGTCCGCCAGCTTGATCAGCACCACGCGCACGTCCGTCACCATGGCCAGCAACATTTTGCGCACGTTCTCCGCCTGCCGGTCCTCGCGGTTGGCAAACTGGATCTTGTCGATCTTGGTGACGCCTTCGACGATGTGCGCCACCTGCTCGCCAAACTTCGCGCTGATCTCCGCGCTCGTCGCCGGCGTGTCCTCCACGGCGTCGTGCAGCAGCGCCGCGGCTATGGCGGTCGCGTCCAGCTTCATCTCCGCCAGAACCTCGGCGACTTCCAGGGGATGGATGATGTAGGGTTCGCCGGAGGCGCGCATCTGGCCGGCATGGTGAAATGCGCAAAACTCCCAAGAGCGGCGGATCAGGGAAACGTCTTCATTCGGGCGGTTTGAAAGCACGTGCTTGAGCAGCGCCTCAAACCGCGCATCGATCTCAGCCTGGGTAATGACAGGCCTGTTTTGCGTTTTGTCTTGTGGAATGTGGGAGTTGGAGGAGTCCTGCTCCGCGCGGTCCGGGGCGCCCATCAGTCCTTCAGTCCCTCTTTCCAGGACTGGGCTTGCGGTTTCGCTCTCCGGCACGGTCGCCATGCTTCATTATAGGCCGGTTATGCTCAAAGAACCTCAGGCTCTCTCATCTGGCTGTAAGAAGCCTGAAATCAGCAGGGATCGGCCGCCTCTAAACTCATTCTCCGAGCGAGGAATGCTGGGACTCGCTGCATCAATGCTGCTTTTCCAGCCCGGTGGAAGCGCAATTCAGCCGCGGAAGGGCCGAGACGGCCGGCCGGCGAGTCGCTCGACCTCAGCGGGTACCTGGAGCAGAGGCTCGGTGGTGTCCTCCTGCGTTGGACCGGCACTGGCGGCAGAGGCGTGCAGAAACGCCAAGCTCTCCAATTCCTGCAAAGGCTGGCGAAAGGCACTTTCAAACTGGCGCGCCGCCTGGTGGGCAATCTGCTCTAACGGAGGCAGGGTCTGGGGATCCGTGACCTCGCACGCCAGGCTGGTTACGGGCTTATCGGTTATCCCGCACGGGTTGATGAGCCGGAAATAGCTCAGATCGGTGGTGAGGTTGAAAGCGAATCCGTGAGAGGTGATGCCGCGGGAGACGTGGATGCCAATGGCGCCGATCTTGCGCGGGCCTGCTGTGGCCGACGATTGGAGCGCGTCCAATTCGGAGGGAAGGCCGCACCAGACGCCGGTGAGGCCGGCGATGCGTCCCGCGCGCACGCCATAGACGGCGCAGAGCCGGATGAGCGCCTCCTCCATCAAGCGGACGAAATCCACGGGCCCCATCCGTCCGCCGGAGGGATTCTCGAGCGAGCGCAGATCGAAGATGGGGTAGCCGATGAGCTGGCCGGGGCCGTGATAGGTCACGTCGCCGCCGCGGCTGATGTGGTGCAGGGTAACGCCGCGGGACGCGAGCAGTTCATCAGATGCGAGCACGTTGGCGCGGTTTGCGTTGCGGCCGAGGGTGAGCACCGGGGGATGCTCTAGCAGAAGGAGCACGTTGGGGATGCGGCCCTCGCGGCGCAGCTCGACCAGTTCTTCCTGGAGGCGGAGAGCTTCGTCGTAGGCAACGCGGCCGAGATAGAGGTACTGGATCATGACTCACTCTTGATTGTAGAAAGGGCATGGAAGGTTGTCGCGCGAGGACGTTCACGATGCGGTTCGCGCCTGGAAGATGCCCGCGAAAGCCGACCGGACTCGCGAGTAAGCGAGAATCCAGAGGATGGCGACAACGATTCCGGAACCGAGCGCCATGTGGGTCAGCAGCACGCCTGTGAGCAGAATGTTTACGATGACCGGCGCCAGAAGGCACAGGCCCAGCGGCACGTAGCGATTGACTAGAAGCAGAATTCCGCCCGCAACCTCAAATATCCCGATCGCCCAAATGTAGTGGCTGGACATGAGCGCGCCCATGAACTGGCCGGCAGTGCCCGGGGGCATGGGCCCCTGAGGGAAGGGGAGGAATTTCATCACCCCGGCCGCCAGAAAGGCCAGCCCGAGCAGGATGCGGGCAACGAGCGCGACGATTTTCAATGCTTTCTCACCTCAAGAGCTTGATGCCGGCTTGGTGCGAAGACTGGCTCGCCAGAGACAGCCTGGCCGTAGGCAAAAGGATGGCGGAAGGCACTGGCACGATGCAAGAAATTCGTTGGGGATTGACGGGCGGGCCATCGAATACTTGATTCGCGGTAAACTAAGGCTGGCAGGAGGACCGGGCGGTCGCTGCCGGAGTCTGAAGCGCAAGCAGACGGCTCCGGGGGAGGAAAGTCCGAACTCCGCAGGGCAGTGTGCCGGATAACGTCCGGGACGCGGGCGTCAAGGCCCGTGGACGGCCAGTGCCACAGAGAACATACCGCCCCGGGGCAACTCGGAGTAAGGGTGAAAAGGTGCGGTAAGAGCGCACCGCTGCAGCCAGTAATGGGGCAGGCATGGTAAACCCCACACGGAGCAAGACCAAATAGGGAGGGAAGCCGGGGCTTAGAGCCAGACGCCGGCTGCGCATCGGCCCGATGCGGCAAGGCGGCTCGAGCGGGGTCCCCAGCGACAGGTCTTCGTCGCTGGTGTGCTTCGTGCAAATGCCGAAACCTCCGGGTAGGTCGCTGATGAGCGCGAGCGGTGACGCTCCGCCTAGAGGAATGACCGCATAGAACAGAATTCGGCTTATGGGTCCTTTTGCCGAAGAACCAAAGACAGCGCCGGCGGGCGAACAGCCTTCCGGCGCTGGCCATTTTCAGTGGCCCCTTGTCAGCTTTCAGAGGTCAGCCCGCTATCATCGGCGTATGCTGCGCGTGAAACTGTTGGAACCCGGCGCCAAAGCGCCAATGGTTGCCCATCCCGGAGAGGATCTCGGTTACGACATTTTTGCGCTGGATGCGGTGACGCTACTGCCGCGCGAAACGGTGCGCCTGCGCACCGGTATTGCCGTCGAGGCGCGGCATCCTGACACCGGCGCGCCGCTCGGCCTGCTGGTGCGCGACCGCTCCAGCATGGCTGCGCGCGGGCTTGCAACGACCGGCGGCGTGATCGATGCCGGCTATCGCGGCGAGATCCTGGTGGTTATGACGAATCTGTGCAATTCGGCCGTCGAGTTGAAAGCTGGCGAGAAAATCGCGCAGATGGTGCCGGTCGAGGTGCTGACCGGGCCGGTTGAAGCCGTGGGCAGCCTGGAAGAATCCGCGCGGGCGGAAAAGGGGTTTGGCAGTTCGGGGCGGTAGCCGGGGAGTCGCCAGCCTTCCGCTGTCAGGAGCAACTCGCGCCCTGCCGCGAATGACCATCACGCTACTCATACCGCAGCGCTTCAATCGGGTCCAGGTTGGCTGCTTTCCATGCTGGATAAATACCGAAGATCAGTCCGATGGCGCAGGAGACACAGAAGGCGATTACCACCCACTCGAACGAAAGCGTGGCGTGCAGGAATGAGACCGCGAAGTGCAGGATGAGCGTGAACAACGATCCTGCAAGGATGCCGATGACACCCCCGACTGCGCACAGGGTGATGGCTTCAAGAGTGAACTGCATGAGGATGTTCTTCCTGGTGGCGCCGATGGCCTTGCGTACGCCGATCTCTCGCGTTCGCTCGGTGACCGAGACTAGCATGATATTCATGACGCCCACGCCCCCCACCATCAATCCGACGGACGAAACGGCAACCATAAACAGAAACAGGCCGCCGGTGAGCTGATTCCAAAGGCGTGAAAGGGAGTCGGGACCAAAGATGGCGAAGTTGTCATCCTGTTCGGCGCGCAGATGCCTGCGTACGCGCAGCAACTCGCGAACTTCTTCGACGACCTGGTCCTTGTTGGCCGGGGTGTCGTACTTGACCACCAGCCAGAAGTCCTTGATCTCCGGGTGAATCTTGCGAAACGTGGTCAGCGGGAAGTACACCGAGTTGTCCTGGGTGTTGCGCCCGCTGCCGAACGGCTGCGGCTGCACATCGAGCACCCCGATCACGGTGAAGATATCGCCTTGACAGTCGATGTCCTTGCCGATCGGCGAACCATTGGGAAACAGGTCTTCTGCCGCATCGTGGCCCAGAACAGCGACATTAGCGGCGCGCTCCTCTTCCGCGTCGGTCCACATGCGGCCCTCGATCATCTGGATTTCCACCACGTCCTTCACCGCGGATGTGGTGCCGTTGAGAATTGTATTGGAGATCTTGTGCGTGCCGGCCTTTACCGACACCGCGCCGAGGCCGGTCTGGAAGTTCTGGTAGGTGAGCTCGGGATCGACTGCGGCTACGTGGGGCAGGCTGCGCATGGCGATGCCGTCTTCGTAGGTGAGTTTCTTGCGATTCAGTTCCTCAGTAGTGGGGCGACGAGCGAACACTTCGAACTGGAAAACCCAGATGCAGTTAGTACCCAGGGAACGCACAAACTGGTCAATGTTAGTGTTGAGCCCATTGATCGCCGATGAAATCAGGATCACTGTAGCGATGCCTATGGAGATGCCGAGGATAGTGAGCCCGGAGCGCAGCTTGTTCTTGCGCAGCGTATCGAGCGCGAGCCGCACCGCTTCTTTGGCGTCGATCGTCTGCATGCTATAGCTCCGCTCTGAGGGCGACAATGGGATCCAATTGAGCCGCCTTGTAGGCGGGATAGATCCCAAAAAACATGCCCACTCCAATGGAAACAAGAAGGCTGAGAAGAATCGACCAATACTCGATGGCCGACGGGAAGGCTATGGCCAGGGTGATGACCTTGGCGATGACGATGCCGGCCACGACTCCGATTGCCCCACCGGCCAGCGAGACGGTTGCCGATTCAACCAGGAATTGCAGCAAAATGTCTTGCCGGCGCGCGCCCAGGGCCTTGCGCACGCCGATCTCGCGGGTGCGTTCGGTGACCGAGACCAACATGATGTTCATGATCACAATTCCGCCCACCACCAGCGAAATGCCGGCAATGGATGCGACCACCGCGCCGAAGCTGTTGAGGATCTTGCCGAGTAAATTCTGGAACGTGGCACTGGAGTCGATGGAGAACGTATCCTTCTGATCCGGCCTCAGATGGCGGCGGGCACGCATGGTCACTCGCAATTCGTCGCTGACCGCGTCCATCACCTCAGACCCTCCGCCGGCGTCCGCGAAGATCTGAAGGGAAGCGTGCGACCCATAGGAATGCAGGAAAGTGGTCAGGGGAATCACCACCCAGTTATCCATACTGGTTCCGAGCATCTTGCCCTGACGTTCCGCCACCCCGATCACTGTGTACGGGGATCCGTCGACGCGGATCTCCTTGCCCAGCGGGTCCCCGGGCCCCAGCACGTTGTCGACAATGTCGGCGCCCACTACCGCAACATGGGCGGCGTGCTCGTCTTCAGCCGGGGTGAGCGAGCGCCCCAACTCGATATTGAGGTTTGAGATTGGCAGCATCGTCGACGTGCAGCCGCGAACATTCGAGTCGGTCGTGCTGCGCGTCTGGTAAACCACTTTGCCAGTGGTGCCGCGCTGTGCGCCAACCATTTTGCACGTCTTGCACTCGGAGAGGACGGCCAGGTAATCGTCGTAGGTTACGTCTTTGCGCTTTTGGAATTCCAGCCACTCCTCAATGGTGATGAAGGTCTGCGGCATCTTGCTGATGGTGATGACCGACGCGCCGTAGTGGTTGATCCTGGTGGTGACAAACTCTTTGGCTCCGTTGGTTAGCGTCACCACAGTGATGACCGAGCCGACACCGATGATCACACCCAATAACGTAAGGATGGCGCGAAGTTTATTCTGCCAGAGGGATTGCAGCGCCAGTCGAAAGGCCTCGATAAATTGCATCATTCCGTTCAGCTCAACTCAGGTTCGTCAATGACTCAATACGCGCTGGGACTCCTTGTCGTTCCAGAATAACCCTCTTGCCCTTCTCTTATTTGACGCGTGACCGCCGGTCATTCATACCGGAGCGCTTCAATTGGGTCCAGGTTGGCTGCTTTCCAAGCCGGGTAAATTCCAAAAAGCAGCCCCACCGCGCAGGAAACCGAGAGCGCAATCACCACCCACATGGGGGACAATGCTGCGGGCAGCCCGATGGGCAGCAAGTAGACGATCATAGTGATGGCGGCGCCGACAAGGACTCCGAGGAGTCCGCCGACTGCGCACATGGTCACGGCTTCGGTGGTGAACTGGGTCAGGATGTTTGTTCGTGTGGCGCCGATGGCCTTGCGCACGCCGATCTCCCGTGTGCGCTCCGTGACCGAAACGAGCATGATGTTCATTACCCCCACGCCCCCCACCATCAGGCCCACGCTGGAGACCGCGATCATGAACAGGACCAGGCTGCCGGTCAGATCCGTCCACAGTTTGGCGATCGTGTCGGGCCCCATCATCTCGAAATTGTCCGGCTTGTCCACGCGGATCTTGCGCCGCACGCGCAGGGTTTCGCGAACCTCCTCTTCCACCAGGGATTTGTTGCGCTGGTCGTCGTAGCGGACGACCACCCAGGTCTCCCTAATCTCGGGATAGAGATTATGGAATGTGCCCAGGGGGAAATACGCGCCATTATCGGCTGCATTCCGGCCCGATCCGAAGGGTTGCTTGCGCTTGTCCATCACACCGATCACGGTGAACAGGCCGGTGGCCACGGTCACGTCCTTGCCAATCGGATTTTCGTCTCCGAACAGCAGGTCCGCCGAGTCGTGCCCCAGGACGCACACGTGCGCATGGCGCGCGTCCTCCGCGTCGTTCCACATCCGGCCGCTCTGCAACATCATGTCGGAGACCGCGGCGAACTGCCCGGTTCCCCCAAAAAGGAACGCGCCCGGGTCCTTCTTATCGTTGTGCTTGATGCTCACGTTGCCGATTCGGAACTGTTCGTCAACGTGCCGCTTCTCGCCATCAGTGGCCACGATGTGCGGCAACCCGCGCAGCGCCAGCGCATCCTCCAGCGTGAGCGGTTTGCGCGTCAACTGTTCTGAAGTCATATTCAACTGGATCATGGGCAGGTGATAGACCCAGATGACGTTGGTTCCGAAATGAAGTGATCCAGTCCGAAACCCGGTTGTTCAGCCCGTTGATTACGGACGAAATCACGATGACTGTAGTGACGCCGATGACAATACCCAGCACGGTGAGGCCGGAGCGCATCTTGTTCGATCGCAGCGTCTCCAACGCAAGCTTTACCGATTCGCGGGTTTGGCCTCGGGGCATGCGAGCAGCCTCTGTCTTCCACTCTTAGCCATTCCCGACTTCCCGGTCTGTGACGAATGCAACACCAGGCGCAGCTATTAGCCGTTAGCTGAGAGCTAAGAGCAGACAGCTCTCGTTACTCGTATCGCAGAGCCTCGATGGGGTCGAGCGTCGCCGCCTTCCAGGCCGGATAGATGCCGAAGACGAGCCCAATGGCGCAGGACACCGTGAAGGCGACGACGACCCAGACTGGAGAGAGCGTGGCGGGAATGCCGATGGGTAGAAAGTAGACGATCCAGGTAAGGATAGCCCCGGCGAGAAGGCCAATCATCCCGCCCACTGCGCAAAGCACGATGGCTTCCGTGGTGAACTGAGTGAGGATGGTGCGCCGGGTTGCTCCCAGCGCCTTGCGCACGCCGATTTCTCGGGTCCGCTCGGTCACCGAGACCAGCATGATATTCATCACGCCCACGCCGCCCACCATGAGGCCGACGCTGGAAACTGCAAACATGAACAGGAAGAGGCCCCCGCTCAGCTGACCCCATAAGCGCGTGAGGGAGTCGGGACCGGAGATTTCGAAGTCGTCGGGTTTTTCCACGCGGACTCTGCGGCGAATACGCAGAAGATCCCGGACTTCTTCTTCGACGAGGCTTTTGTTCTGGGCGCTGTCGTACTTGACGATCAAAGTAAGATCGGTGATCTCCGGATGAAGGCCGTGAAAGGTACCGAATGGAAAGAAAATGACATTGTCGCGCGGGCTTTTACCGCTGCCAAAGGGCTCCTTGCGAAGATCGAGCACGCCGATGACGGTGTAGAGACTGGTCTCCACGGTGATCTGGTGGCCGATGGCGTTGCGATTGCCGAAGAGGGAATCCCAGGTGTCGTGACCGAGAACGCACACTTTGGCGTGGTGGAGATCGTCGCTGGGTGTGAAGAGGCGCCCCTGGATCAGGTTGAGGTCGGTGACTTCTGCCACCTCGGAAGTAACTCCAGCGAGAATGGTGCCGGAGACCGATTTTCCGTTATATCTTGCGCTAACCTGGCCGACCTGGAAGGCCTTGATGTAGTCTCCTTCAGCGTCGGTTGCAATCACGTGAGGCAGGCCGCGCAGTGCCATGGCGTCGTCGACGGTGAGCATCTTGCGGGTGACCATCTCGGCCGTGGGCTGGACACCGATGATGGGAAGACGGGTGACCCAGTAGACATTCGATCCCAGGGAGGAAACGAAGTCGGAGACACGAATATTGATGCCGTTAATAACGGACGAGATGATGATGACTGTGCTCACGCCGATGACGATGCCGAGGATGGTGAGGGCGGATCGCATGCGGTTGGTCCGCAGCGTCTGCAGCGCCATGCGGACCGACTCTCGCGCCTGGCCGCCGATTAACATGCCGGTTCGCGCGGACGGATCCGGCGCGCGCAGATTCGGATTGGCTGGCCGACAGTCATTCGTAGCGCAGCGCTTCAATGGGATCGAGCGTCGCGGCCTTCCATGCGGGATAAATGCCGAAGAGTAGCCCAATGGCGCAGGACACGCTAAAGGCCAGGATCACCCATAGCAGCGACATGGTCGCCGGCAGACCAATGGGGAGAAAATAAATGATCCATGTCAGAATTGCCCCTGCAAGGATGCCGACAATACCCCCCAGGGCACACAAGGTGACGGCCTCCGTGGTGAATTGAGTCATGATCATCTGCTTGGTGGCGCCAATCGCCTTGCGCACCCCGATTTCGCGCGTGCGCTCGGTGACAGAGACCAGCATGATGTTCATCACCCCCACGCCGCCCACCATCAGGCCCACGCTGGAGACCGCGATCATGAACAGCACCAGCCCTCCGGTGATCTGCCCCCACAGCTTGGAGATGGAATCCGGCCCGAAGATCTCGAAATCGTCGGGTTTCTCTACGGGCACCCTGCGGCGGATGCGCAATATCTCGCGGATCTCTTCCTGCACCAGCGCCTTGTTCTTGGGGTCGTCATACTTCACGCTCACCCACATGTCCTTGTCTTCCGGATGCAGGTTGTGGAAGGTGCCGAGAGGAAAATAGACCTGGTTGTCGGCCTGGTTCTTGCCCCCGCCAAACGGCTGCTTCTGCTTGTCCAGCACGCCAATCACGGTGTAGAGCCCGGTCTCGACGTTCACTTGCTTGCCGATGGCGTTCTGGCTTCCGAACAGCTCCTCCCAGGTGTCGTGGCCAAGCACGCACACGTGCGCGGCTCGCTGGTCTTCCGCATCGGTGTACATGCGGCCCTGGAGAAGGGTGAAATCGTTGATGACGCTGACCGAGGCTCCTGAACCGGTCAGAATGGTGCCCGCCACCTTCTTCCCTTCATACTTCACGCTCACTGCGCCCACGCGGAACTGGCCGGTGTGCTGGTAGGCGCCATCCGCGGCAATCACATGTGGCAACTGCACCAGGGCGTGGACATCGTCGATGTTGAGCTTCCTGCGCGCCAGCATCTCCGCTGTGGGCCGCACCCCGATCACCGGCATGTGGAACACCCAGATCACGTTGGTGCCCAGGGCGCTCACCCAGTCGTTTACGCGGTTGTTCACGCCGCCAATCACCGACGAGATGGTGATGACCGTGCTCACGCCAATGACGATGCCAAGCACGGTCAGGCCGGAGCGCAGCTTGTTGGTGCGCAGAGTGTCCAGCGCCATCTTTACGGATTCGCGTGTCTGTCCCTTGGCCATATGGCGAGAGCTCCTCGCTGCTTGCTTCTAGCTCCTAGCTAAAAGCCGATACCCTCTGCGGTGATCTGCTGCCTCAGTCTGTTTTGTTCTTCGAGCTAGAAGCTAGGAGCTGGTAGCTGGAAGCTGCTGCTTTACATCTCGGCGCGTAGTGCCACCACCGGATCGAGTTTCGCCGCTTTACTGGCCGGATACACGCCAAAGAAAATTCCCACTGAAGTTGCCAGAAGAAGTCCGAGGAAAACCGCCCATAGCGGCACAGAAGCCGGCCAGCCCGAGATCAGCGTGATAGCCTTTCCCGCGATCACGCCTCCCAACACTCCGAAGGCGCCGCCAACCAACGCCAGAAACGCGCTCTCAATCAGGAATTGCATCAGCACGTCGCGCTGCCGGGCGCCCAGGGCTTTGCGCACACCGATTTCGCGAGTCCGTTCCGTAACGCTCACCAGCATGATGTTCATGATCACCACCCCGCCCACCACCAGCGCGATGGATGCCAGGCCGAGAATCACCGTTGCAAAGATGGAGCTGATCTGCTTCCAGATATCGAGGAAAGTGTCGTTGGTTTCCACTTCGAAATCGTCCGGCTGCCCCGGCGCAACGTGCCGGCGCACGCGCATGATCACTCGGGCCTGGTCCTCGGCCCGCTCCATGCTCGCTGCGCCGCCAGCGCCGCGGGCGTAAATGTCCACCGAATCGTTATAACCGTAGGTCTGCTGGTAAGTGGTGATGGGTACGGCCACCCAGTTGTCCTGGGAGAAGCCCAGGGTCTTGCCCTGGCGATCACCCACTCCCACAATCGTGTAGGGGATCCCGTCCACGCGGATTTCCCTGCCAATCGGATCTCCCAGCGGCAGCAGGTTGTCCACGATGTCGTAGCCAACAATCACGTTGTGCGTGGCGTGGTCCTCGTCGGCGGGGGTAAAGCCGCGCCCAATCGCGATATCGACGTTATTCAGTGAAAGCATCGTCCAGGTGTAGCCGCGCACCTCAGTGTTGTTGCTCGATTTTCCGTTGGCCACGACGTTGGTGGACTTCGCAAGCAGTGCGCCTACCTCTGAGCAGTCCGCACATCCCTTGCGGACGGCCTCGTAGTCATCCATATGCAGGATCTTCCGCTTCTGGAACTTTAAGTACTCCTCCGGAGTGAAAATTACGCTGGACATGCGCGTAATGGTGAAGACATCCGCGCCGTAGCCGGAGAGTTTGGTGCTCACGTAGCGGTTGGCGCCCTGCACCAGCGTGATCACCATGATCACCGAGGCCACGCCCATGATCACCCCGATGAGCGTTAGGATGGAGCGGAGCTTGTTGCCCCAGAGGGACTGAAGCGCGAGTTTGAAGGCCTCGGATAATGGCATCGTTTTTGCTCTTCTCCCTCCATTCCAAGCCGTTTACTTCTCGTCAAAGCTCGCCGTGGCGGCATGGAGGATGTCACTTTCAGTGTACGCAACGGGTTTCCCGGCAGGTCCCGCACTCCCGGCAATAGGCTCCGACATCTCCTTGGACGGAACGGAGGCGGATCGGGCCGCAACCATCCCATGCATCATCTACGTGCTGCTCGCTTGACAAGTTCCATCCCAGGCCGGTCGCCGAAAGGGCGACTGGAATTCCCCGCCGCAGAAAAACGCCGTGTCCTGGCCACCTCTGAAGCGTGCAATTGAATGCGAAGCCGAACGTCGGACGCGATTGAATTCAGGCCATTTAGCTGACCTTATGGATGGTGAGGCTCACCACGCCGGAGCTCGTCGCCGGATTGCCAGGATTCCTCTGAACTGTCGGGACCATGGTCGCTCCACAGCCGCTTGACACAAGAGCGCACCCCAGCAGAACGGCTGCGAGGCATGCAGTCCAAAGGAAACGCCGGGCCAGCCTCTTTCGGGCTAGCACGAGCGGCAACAAAAGGAAGGGCAGAAACAAGGATGCTGATTCGGACCCGGCGATAGTCTCCGAAAAGACCACGGTGATCGAGTAGGTCCCCGCCGGGCTGGCCGAGGTGGTCGCAATCGAAACCGTTCCCGCCGCGGCGGAATAACTGCATGTCGCCCCCGCAGGAAGGTTCAGGCAGTTGACCGTGACCTCCGTTGCTGGCGCAGTAAGAGTTACGGGATAGGAGGCGGTGGAACCGGCAACCACTGTTGCGGACGTGGAAGAGAACGAGGGTGCATAGGAATTTCCGGACGGAGCAGAGTCTACCTCGAACTGGAACGTGTCGGAACTATTGCCGGTACTCGCCGCTTGTCCCGATGGCGTCTCCACCGTAATGGAATAGACCCCGGCTGTTGCGATTTGAGATTCCGCGACTTGAACGCTCATCTGAGTCGCGCTCACATACTGCGTCGCCAGCGCGGTGGATCCCCAATAAACAATGGAATCGTGGGCGAATCCCGTTCCGTAGGCTTCCATCGTGAAGGCGGTGCTGCCGGCCCCCACGAAGGCTGGTGACAGGCCGGTCACGGTGGGAGCCTGGCCCGAAGGCGGAGAAATGGTGTAGCTGGCGGTCGCGACGGGGCTGATCGAGTACCCGTTGGCCGCGGCCACGGCCTCGATCGTTTCCGAAGAGCCGACGCTGATGGTCTCGCCATACACGCTGGAGTCGGTGGTGGGAGTCGTTCCATCGGTGGTGTAGTAGATCGTCGCGCCCGGCGTTGCGTCGGAAATTGTCACCGTCTGCGTCGTTGGGAAGGTCCCACCTGCAGGCGAAATCACCGGAGCCGCAGTCGGCTGGGCGATGGTGAAGCTGGCCGACGCCTCTGCGCTCTGGGCGTGTCCTGTGGCCGCGGCCATGGCCCTGATGGTTTCGCTGGCGCTGATAAGGATCGGACCGCTGTAAATGCTGGAGCCGGTCGTGGGTGTAGCGCCGTTGGTGGTGAAGTGGATGACCGAGTCCGGGGTCGCGTCGGAGATCGTCACCGTCTGCGCCGATGGGAAGGTTCCACCCGCAGGCGAAATCGCCGGCGCAGCGGTTGGCGGCGTAATGGTAAAGCTGGCCGAGGCCATCGGGCTCTTCGCATAACCGCTGGCCACCGCCAGCGCCTTCAGAGTTTCAGTGGCGCTCACCAGGATCGGCCCACTGTAGATACTGGATGCAGGGGTCGGCGTTTGGCCATCCGTTGTGTAGTGGATGGCCGCACCCGGCACGCTGTCTCCAATCGTGACCGTCTTCGTAGTCGCATAAGTTCCCGCGCCGGGAGTGAACGTCGGCGCTGGAAGAGTGGGATTGTCCGAAGCCGGGCCAACCTGGATCGGGATGGTCCGCACCAGGGTCTGCGAGCCGGCTGTTGCCGATACATTCACAAAGTAAGTCCCACTCGGCAATGAACCGTCCGCAGTGAGCCAGAGTGTGGTATCGGTTTGCGCCGGATTCGCGTCAAAGCTGGCGATTATCCCGCCAGGCAATCCAATGGCCGCCAGCGCCACGCTTCCGCTATATCCGTTTTCGAGAGCGATCCGCACCGGGACGGAAGACGAGCTACCCGGGCTGAGCGCAACTGCGGCGGTCTGCGTACCCAGAGTCAAGGGAAGGGTGGGAGTGGCGAGGATGAATGCGTGTGCGGGCTCCTGATCATTCCCGCCGGGCACGTAACCGTATCCGGAACAGATCCACAAAGCGGAAGGCAGGTCTGTCGGCGAAGTGTAAGTCACAACTTGCCCGCCCGCGGCATCGCTTTGACCAAAGCTAAGCTCCATCCCCGGCACGGAGGGCGGCTCCAGCGCGACACTCTGATCGAATCCGTTCTCCTGAGTCACAGTGAAGTGATCGGCAAACGAGGCCGACTGCGGTGCCACGAAGTAGTTGGCTGCAAGTTCGATCTGAAACCCGGGCTGCGGAGCAGCCTCCACCATCATTTGAAAGGCTATGTAGGGTGACAGTTGCACATTGCCTGCATTGCTGACTGCGCTGATGTAAAACGCGCCCAGCGTGGCGCTCGGGCTCGCCGTCACCGTCATGGTGCTGGTCTCGCCCATGTGAATCACGGCCGGATTGAACGTGACTGTTACCCCTTGCGGCAGCGTAAAAAGCGTGCTCAGATTCATCGCCGTATCGGTGAAGTTGCCGACCGGAAGGTTCGAAACCGTCATCTGGACCGATGTGCCCCGTGCCAGGTGCGCGAGGTTTGGCTGGATATCCAACCGGTATTGCGGCGCGGTTACCGCCAGATACACGGTTCGCGTGTCGACGGCGCTCCCGTCTTGCGCGGTCACCTGGATCATGCCGGTCGCCGGCTGGGCATCGTCGTCGCCGATAAAGGTGATGTAGCTGGCGCCTGACGTAATCGCGGGGTTCGAATAGCTCTTTTCCGATAGCGTGTTCGGGTTCAGCACCGCGGTCACGCCGCGGGGCACCGGCGAAGTAATGGAGAGAGAGGGTATCCCGGTGAAGCCCGCGAACGAACTCATGTCCAGCTCAACCGAGGACGCATATCCTGGCGTGATCCACGTATACGGATCGGACGACGACACCGTCATGCCCGGCGCGTCGATTTCGACGGCGAGATATACATTTGCTGTCTGCCCGCCACCGTTTGCCGTGATTTTGAGCAGAAAGCTGCCCCGCGGCGCGTCGGCGTCCGCCGTCAGAGTCAGGATGGTCGACGTAGTGAAGGGGTTCTGGCTGAATTTAGCGGTGATACCAGGAGGGACGGCATCTATGCTGAGTGTCACCGGGGCAGAGAAACTGCCGTTCGAACTCACCGTGATGGTGCTGGAATTCGAGTTCCCCGGCTGAACCTTCAGGCTGCTGGGCGCAATATCCAGATGGAATCCCACTGAGCTTGCCGGCGCCAGAACAGAAACCAATGCCGCGCCCGCTGGGCTGCCCCAGCCCGTGGCCAGATCGTAACCCGGCACCGCATTGAAAACCGGCAACCCCGCAAAATATTCGTTGTTTCCGGTCGTGATGTCATGGAACAAAGAGTCATAATCCCTGCTCTGCCCGGCAGCGTAGATCAGCGGATCGAGAAAACCGATCGGACCCTGTTCTTGCGCCGCCGCTGCCTGGTTTACCAGCGCCATATACCCGGCCCAGCGTGGCGCGGCAAAGCTGGTGCCAGCCCAGCCTCCCTGGCACAGCCCCATGTTGCAGCTGTAATTGTCGAAATCCGCTTCCATGGCCACGTCGGGAACGTTGCGGTACGTGGAAGAACCGTGGTTCGCCGTCGTTGCCGTCCCTTTTTGCCACTCCGGCATGGGTATGAAATCCGGGCTGATTCCGCCGCCGCTTGCCGTCCACGCGCTTTCTTGAGCCCACTCCCCGCCGGGCCCGTCCGTTTCCAGCGTGGTTCCCCCCACCGCCGTCACGTAGGCGTCCTCGGCAGGAAAGAAATATGGAGCATAAACGGAGTAGCTGCCGTAATCGCCTGAGGCGGCAAACACGCTCTGTCCCTGCGCCGCCATCTCCTCGAAGAGAAAATCGTCCACCTCCGGGTCATCCGGAACCCACGACCAGGAGATGCTGACCTGATTTGCGGCATCGTCAGATGCAATCGCATTCAGGATATCCACGTCGGATAGCCCGATGTAGACCCGCACCTGGCTCAGCCCGGGCGCCATACTCACCGCCTGCGCAATGTCGAGCGCCTCTTCCGCATCTTCGCCCTCTGGCGCCAGTGTCTGCCCATCCAGCAGCACATTGTTGATTGCGATCGTGTAGGTCGCGCCCGCCGGATTGGGCGTGTAGCTGAGGCGGTAGTTGTTTCCCCCGGCGCCGGCTGCTGTCGCCGTTCCCCCAAAATTCCCGATCACGTCGTCGATATCATAGCCGCCGAACTGCACCAGGGCCACGCTTTGGCCTTTTCCCGTCAATGCCGTTCCCCCATAATACGCAGCGCGCATGTCGCTGCCCAGGTAATTGCCGCCCGGGCCGGAGCCGGTCACATTGGTCACTTTCTGTCCCGTCGAAAGCGGCTGGCGCAGCATGGGAATGGCCAGCGAGTAGTTATTCAGACCCGCGATATGAGCCACGCGAAGTTCCGTCGGGATGCTCGGCTCCCGGTCTGGGGAAAAGAACGTTCGGCGCTCGCTTGGGTGCTGGTAGACGTTAAGCGAAACTTTGAACGCCCTCTCGATCTGGGCAACCGTACCGCTAACCGGCACCGCCATTCCGTTGGCGGGAGAACCCGTCACTTCCAATCCATTGGTGCGGGCAAAATCCACAACCTTCTGGTAATCCTCGGGCGAGGGCCCAAACTGCTCCCTGAACTCCTTCACTGTCAGGAAATGACGATAGTCGGGGCTGGATGGATCGTAGAGTCGCTGGAGACAGGCTTTCAGTTGGTCCGCGTTCCCCGGTGGCAACACGACGGAGAGATTCATGCGGCCGGACCCCGGCACGGCGCCCAGTAATCTTGCCTGCCCCAGCCTCACTGCTGCGGGCACGTGTCCTTGCAACGTCGTAGCGATCTCCTCGGCCGTACCCGAATGCAATTGCAATGCGAGGGCGCAAAGGCTTATGGAACACAACCAGGGACTGACTTTCACGGACACACCCGCTCAGCAGATTTGAAAACCCAACCTGATCTGCTGAATCGGCTGCGACGAAAGTCGGACGAGCGGGAAGGTTACCCCCGGTTCGAATGATTAGGAGGGGCACATGCACGGAGAAGACATTATTTCGGAATGCAGTGAGACGCCGCGGTCCCGGGCGGGCTCCGAACCCACGGAAAATTGAAGCAAATGCGATCTGTGTTGTTGGCGTCCCCGGCGGGATTTGTACCCGTGTTATCGCCGTGAAAGAACACAGGAATGAGTGAAGCTGAAGATTCTAAACTGTCGCGAAGTGCATCGTAGTGATTGTAGCGGTACCGAAAGTCGGAGATCTGGTCCCAGAGGTGGTCCCGGGAATTGTTGATTAGCCTGCCTATGGAGAAGGCTGAGCTGGGTTCTGAGGGCATCAATCCCCCAAAACACGACGAGGGGCAGGACCAGCCAGCCCTCCACTCCGTGGCTGGCGTCACTTCCGCATTGACGCAACGAGCAGGTTTGCCTTCGATGCGGTAGTTAGAGCCCGCATCGGCAAGCATCTGGGAGACTGGCAATCCCCGCTCCTGGCAGAATGCTGCCACGCTCTTGCCGCTGCCCCTCAGCTCCGTGACCAACCCGCGCCATTTGGACCACGTTTCTGCCTTGTGCCTCATGCCTCAAGGGTTGGCCCTCGTGCGCCACCGAACAAGAGGGATTGAGATAGCGCTCACATCATTTCTGCAACCGTGGAGCGGCCGCAGGCGGGGTAATGGTGTACCTGGCAGAAACCGCAGTGCTGTTGGAGTAGCCAGCCGCCACGGCGATTGATTCCAGCGTCTCTGTCGAGCTGACAGCTATGGAGCCGGTGTATCGAGTCGAGGAGGTTGTAGGCGCGGTGCCGTTGGTGGTGTAGTAAATTACCGCTCCCGGGGTCGCGTCGCTGATCGTGACCGTCTGTCTGGACGTGTACGATCCGCCAGCAGGTGAGAACGCCGGAGCGGCCGCAGGCAGGGTAATGGTGTACCTGGCAGAAACCGCAGTGCTGTTGGAGTAGCCAGCGGCCACGGCGATTGCTTCCAGCGTCTCTGTCGAGTTGGCAGCAACGGGTCCGGTGTATCGAGTCGAGGAAGTTGTAGGCGCGGTGCCGTTGGTGGTGTAGTAGATCACCGCCCCTGGGGTCGCGTCGCTGATCGTGACCGTCTGTTTGGACGTGTACGATCCGCCAGCAGGTGAGAACGCCGGAGCGGCCGCAGGCAGGGTGATGGTGTACTTGGCTGAAACCGCAGTGCTGTTGGAGTAGCCAGCGGCCACGGCGATTGATTCCAGCGTCTCTGTCGAGCTGACAGCTATGGAGCCGGTGTATCGAGTCGAGGAGGTTGTAGGCGCGGTGCCGTTGGTGGTGTAGTAAATTACCGCTCCCGGGGTCGCGTCGCTGATCGTGACCGTCTGTTTGGACGTGTACGATCCTCCAGCAGGTGAGAACGCCGGAGCGGCCGCAGGCAGGGTGATGGTGTACCTGGCTGAAACCGCAGCGCTGTTGGAGTAGCCAGCGGCCACGGCGATTGATTCCAGCGTCTGTGTCGAGCTGACCGAAATCGGGCCGGTGTAATGGGTTGAGGAAGCCGTTGGGATCGAGCCGTTGGTAGTGTAGTAGACCGCCGCGCCGGGCGTCGTATCCGAGATGCTCACCGACTGGGTGGAAGTATAGGTCCCGGCCGTCGGGGAGAATGTTGGTGTGGCGGCAATCGGAGTAATGGAGTACCTGGCTGAAACCGCAGTGCTGTTGGAGTAGCCAGCGGCCACGGCGATTGCTTCCAGCGTCTCTGTCGAGTTGGCAGCAACGGGTCCGGTGTATCGAGTCGAGGAAGTTGTAGGCGCGGTGCCGTTGGTGGTGTAGTAGATCACCGCCCCTGGGGTCGCGTCGCTGATCGTGACCGTCTGTTTGGACGTGTACGATCCGCCAGCAGGTGAGAACGCCGGAGCGGCCGCAGGCAGGGTGATGGTGTACTTGGCTGAAACCGCAGTGCTGTTGGAGTAGCCAGCGGCCACGGCGATTGATTCCAGCGTCTCTGTCGAGCTGACCGAAATCGGGCCGGTGTAATGGGTTGAGGAAGCCGTTGGGATCGAGCCGTTGGTAGTGTAGTAGACCGTCGCGCCGGGCGTCGTATCCGAGATGCTCACCGACTGGGTGGAAGTATAGGTCCCGGCAGTCGGGGAGAATGTTGGCGTTGCGGCAGGCGGGGTGATGGTGTAAGCGGCCGAGGCCACAGCGCTGGTCGAATATCCAGAAGCAGTGGCGATGGCCCGGAGGGTCTCCGTCGAGGAGACGGTGATGGCTCCCGAGTACGGTGTCGAGCTTGTGGTTGGCGTCGAGCCGTTGGTGGTGTAGTGGATGACCGTGCCCGGAGTCGTGTCGCCGATCGAGACCGTCTGGACAGTGGGGTAAGTTCCCGGCGCGATGTTGAAGGCGGGTGTCGCTGCAGGCAGGTTGATGGTGTAGGCGGCCGAGGCCACAGCGCTGGTCGAATATCCAGAAGCAGTGGCGATGGCCCGGAGGGTCTCCGTCGAGGAGACGGTGACGGGGCCGCTGTACGGTGTCGAGCTTATAGTTGGCGTCGAGCCATTGGTGGTGTAGTAGATAACAGCGTCTGGAGTTGAGTCGCTGATGGTGAGGGTCTGTGGCGAAGCGTACACTCCGCCAGCCACGCTGTAGGTGGGTGTCGCAGTTTGCTCGGTATTGCCGGTCGGAGAGATGGGGCTTGCCAAGTAGCCGGTGCTGGTCGCGATAGCCTGAATGGTTTGGGAAGCGGGTACAGAGACAGGCGCCCAATACCGGCTGGAACCTGTTGTTGGGATGGTCCCGTCAGTTGTGTAGTAAATCACCGCGCCAGGTGTGGTGTCGCTGATCGTTACCGTCTGCTGCCCAGCAGAAGTTCCTTGGGTGAGGTTAATGGAGGGAGCGGCGGCTCTCGCTGAATTGGGACCAAATGGATAAACGATTGAGCTGTTTGAAGAATCACGATAGAGCATTGGCCAATCATTCGCGGCCGGATTAAATGGTGCGCCAGTCTTAAGCACCTCGATCACACCTTCGCTTAACCACCCATTTGTAGTTCCCCCGGCAACAAGCATGTCCAGGACCGCGATATCCGTGGTTCCGTCATGGTTGAAGTCGCCGACGGCAAGACGACCAAGATAGTACGGCTGATCACCTTGCGCCCCGGGAATATGCCATGTTCGTATGGTCGTGCCGTCTGAATGCAACGCCTTCAGAATAGGCGTGAAATAGGCGGGAGTAGAGTCCAAGGTCGAAGCGTTGGTCTGCACTCGCGCCGGCGTTAAGATTGCATGTGCAGACTGGGAGTAGGAACTGGGAATCATTGTGGGCGCGGCCGACTGGTCATCGGCAGAATAGCCGCCTTCCGTGACGAGAATCTCCGGATACCCATCCCCGTCAATATCTGCCAGGACAGGTGCGCCGAAGTCGTGAAACCCGTCATTCGTTATAGGCCACGCTGACGAGTACGGAGTGCCATCGCCGTTTAGAACGAAAAGCGTATTCCAAGAAGAAGCCACGATCTGCGCCTTACCGGTGCGGGCTAGGTCTCCTGCGGCGAGATACGGAGATCCGGAGCTGGCCCAGATTGGCCACCCGGGTCGTTCCGTTCCGTCCGGCTGTAGCACATGAATTGCCCATCGCGTAGCTCCCGTTTGCGTCTGCGGTGGCGGCATCATCGCGACAACCAGCTCGAGTTTGCCGTTTCCATCGAGATCAACCAGAATCATTTCACAAGGAATACCGGTAAACGTTGGTGCAGCCCAGCTGAGCGGGGTACCGTCGTTGTTGAACAAGGCGAAGGTGAAGGTCGAATCTGTCTGCGATTCGAGTGCAATAATCTCACGTCTCCCGTCGCCATCTATGTCCCCCACGGCTACTCCCTGATTCCAGTTGAACAGGGCCCCAGTGTTCTGATAGGGAACCCGGATCGGAAAATTCGAATTGAGCAGCTGGCGATTAGAATCCCACGCAAAGACGTATGCAAATTTGTTGGTTAGATCGAGCCCGTAAGTCACAGAGGCTAACGAAGAGTCACCTTTCAGGTCAGCGAGGATAAGTTGCGATGCCTGGAACTGAAGGTTCGCGCCATTAAGAGGAAGATTGGACGGGGTGTAGTCGTTGTCGATGACAACTACGTTGCGCGCATCGGGCAAAACATCCTCGCCGCCATCTGTTGAGAGAAGATGACCGAAGGCCGGACTGAGGTAGGTACCAAAAGAAAGCGGGATGGATTGGTCTGAAGATCCGTCGGGCGAGAAAATCCGGTAGCTCGGCGACGCTGTCGAAGCGAGCATCTCGGGTTGGACCACCGCAAGCATAGTCTTCCCGCTGATGTCATCGAAAGGCATGATCCCCGAGAACTCCGACCCCGCCGACCCGAGCCACTTAGGCCAATCTGCTGAGATCAGATCCGGCTCAAGATAAACGAGTGTTGTTGCCGATGTAGTCCCTTCGGGATAGATCGCGGAAAGCTGAATGGTGTAATAGCCTGCATTGGTTATCGAAGAAGTATCCCAGGTTCCCACCAAGGCGCTTGAAGATGATGTCCCGCTGAACGTGATTCCCTGCGACTGCCACCCCGACGTGGGATTCACACCGGCGGCCCAATGGAGAGTCACGCTCCGCGGGTTCCCAAGAACTGTTGCATCCACCGGAATGATGACGCCCGGCTTGAACTCTTCTGCCGTTACCGGCACTGTCGGCACGGCGGGTTCAAGGATTACTACTGCATTGGTGGGAATATCTACCCCCACATAGGTAGCGGCCTGTAGGTTGCCGGATGTCCCTGTAATCGTCACATTGAAAGACTGAACGGCGGAGAGCATGTTCGCTGTCAAGGTGAGCACGCTTGTGCCGCCTGTAGGATTTGCGCTGAACGAAGCGGTCACACCGGCAGGAAGCGTTGAGGTGACCGCAAGCAATACGTTGCCGGTGAACCCTCCCACGTAGGTCACCCCTATCGTCGACGTAGCCGTGTTGCCGGGGTTGATCGTCAAGCTGCTCTTGCTTGTCGTCAACTGAAAGCCAGCCATGCCCCGCGGCGCCAGGGCATCGATCAAGTTTTGGCCAGAGGGACTTCCCCAGCCGGTGGCGAGATCGTAGCCCGGAATGGCATAGAATCCGTATCCTGCTTCGTAATTGTTTTCTCCAATCGCAGTGTCGTGAAATTCGCTCCCGTAGCTGGACCCTAAGCCCGTTGCGTAAATGCGTGGGTTGAGAAAGCCAGCAGGGGGGTCTCCAGCGGCGGTGGCTTGTTCATTGGCAAGCGCGGTGAACGCCGCCCACCGAGGAGCGGCAAAGCTGGTGCCGGCCCAATTTAAGGCGCAGCCTCCCATGCTGCAACTCCAGTTGTCGAAATCCGCTTCCATCGCCACGTCCGGTACATTACGCAAAGTGTTTGAAGCCAGGTTAGAAGAATTAGCTATCCCCGCCTGCCAACTTGGCATGGTTATGGCGTCAGGGCTGATCCCGCCTCCGCTCTGACTCCACGCTGTCTCCTCCGTGAATGGACCACCCGCGCCGTCGGTTGTCAGATGCGTCCCTCCAACGGCGGTCACCCATTGGTCCTCCGCAGGGAAGTAGTAGGGAACCTCCGGACTGTAAGCGCCATAATCCCCGGACGCTGCGAAAACCGATTGCCCTTGCAGCGCCATTTCTTGAAAGAACTGGTCCACAATAGAAGAGTCCTCGGGCACCCAGGCCCAGGAAATACTCACCTCATTCGCCAGATTCTCTGAAGCAATAGTGCTCAAAATGTCCACGTCGCTCGATCCGATATACACGCGCACCTGGCTCAAGCCGGGCGCCATTCCGATCGATTGCACAATATCCAGAACCTGTTCCGCGTCATCGGCCGGAGGCATGAACTGCCCGGGAGCGCCGGTAGCTGAATCCAAAAGGACGTTGTGAACCGGAATCGCATAGGTGGTCTTGCTGTTTGGCGGAGTATAGTTCACGACGGGGTCGCCTCCAGATTCGCCTAGAGTTGCCTCGCCATTAAACGTGCTGATTACGTCCGCAATATCGTAGCCGTCGAACTGAATCAAGCCCAGCCTTTGTCCCCGCCCGGTCAGCGACGTCCCGCCGTAGTAGGCCGCGCGCATGTCGCTCGCCATATAGTTGCCGCCCGGCCCAGAACCCTCTGCGTCCGCGCCCCTGGACTCGGCAGGCAAGCGTTTCGCCATCGACATCGGGAGTGAATAGTTATTCAGGCCGGCAATGTGACGGACAGACAATCCGGCCGGGACAGACGGCTCGCGGTCCGGAGAAAAGAATTCCCGCGTTTCGGTCGGATGCTGGTATCTATGCATCTTCACGTTGAAGGCGTCTTCGACCTGCTCGACCGTCCCTTCGACGGGTACAGTCATGCGATTTGCTGACAGACTCTTTACCTTCAACCCGTGGGCCTTGGCAAACGCCACGACTGCCTGATAGTTGTCAGGAGTCGGGCCAAAACGGTCCGCGAAGTCCGCCACGCTCAGAAAATGCCGGTAATCGGGGCTGGAAGGGTCATAGATCTGGTTCAGCAAGGCTGTTAGCGCGGCTTGATTCCGCACCGGTAGAACTATCGACAAGTTCAGGTGTTGCGTAGATGGAATTATTCCCACTTGCTTTGCTCGCCCGCTCGTCACCGCAGCAGGTACGTGCCGGGCAAGCGTCTGGCGTAATTGCTGCGAGTCGACGGGTAACGAATAGAAGATCAGAAAGGCGGAGGCTAAAGCACACCAGCGGCTCAAGGCTTTCACTGTGACGCTCCAAGGACGCTCGAGGTTCTTGCGCCTATGTCAGCTTTCTCGGCCAAGGCAAGCCGAGTCTTGAGCCTTTTCTCATTAAAGTTTTATAGAGAGTAACTATAGGTGATGTCCCTTCTCACGCTGAGGCTCGCCAAAATAGCGATCGGCATTCAGATCAAAGAGTTGGCAGATCCGCCGCGTCGTGCTGCCCGAACTGCTGCTTCGACATCAATTGTCAAAACTGAGGATGATCGGCGGGAGAAGTGCACCCGGAATCCAGACACTCCACTCTTCGCCGTCATTTCATTCACGTCGGTGGTCACCGAACTGCCGATCCATAGTCGAAAGCTATTGCCAAGACCACCGCCGAGCTGGTAAACCAAGCCCATTTTCACCGCCGGATGGCATTTTTGCGAGGAATAGGTCCCGGATTCTAAGGGGGAGTAAGGCTTAAGCGATTTAGTTTTGGCGTCCCCGACGGGATTTGAACCCGTGTTATCGCCGTGAAAGATGGCCTTTAAACCGCCGCTGGAGCGCATTCCAGCACAGCGAAGTGCATCGGAACACGTCGCAATGAAGGCAAATTTCACGGTAATTGGTCCCCGGCTGGTCCTTTGTCGGCAAGATCCCGCTTAACTGGTCGCCTACCGGTCCTCTGTCGCCCCATTCGGGTCGAACTCAGAGTACTCCTATCCTTCTCATCGAGATCTGGAGCCGGAACAGTATGCCTATCGGCGCGACCGCAGTTAAATGCGCACGTCCGGTTCGACGAGCGGGATGTGGAAACGGAGCATGGTTTAGATGGTGAGGCACCGGCAGACGAAAGGGCCGGAAATGGATAGGCCGGACCTACACCACCGCGCCACATCTCGACTCTACAGACGATATCTTCCAGTCGCCGAAGACCACTGAATTTCGCCGTCTCACGGCCGCGACGTTTTGTGTAGCACCACACGAGCCCGCGTGTAGCGGCCTCTATTTCATACCCAGCCTGACCCGGCTTACGCTTCAATATGCACGCGGTTGAAGCTCCGCAGCAATGCGCGGAGCTTGTACAGGCGTAAGAGCGCCACGCAAAAGCCTTATCACGATACAAGGCCGAATGTGCCAACCGAACCTGGAAACGCAGTAATAGCACCACACTCTGAGAAGGAGCTGGTCTGCAAATCTCACGACGCGGCAAGGGCCGCAGGAGGAACTATGGAATCTACAAAGCACCGCATCACAACAGCGCTTCGCAAGGTCTTTTTCGGCGCTGTCAGCGTCTTTGTGCTCGCGCTATTCGCGGCGGGCACTGCGAAGGCAAACCAAATAAAGCAAGAGTTCACAATACCGGCCCAGGAAGTTAGTCTGATCCCTGGATTTGCCTCCATTATGGAAGGTCCGCATGTTGCGCAGTTTAACCCGGCAAACGGTACGCTCAATTCCGTGACTTACACCATCTTCGGAACGGCGCGCTGGGCCAGCAATGCCGGAAATTCCGCTCAGCTGTTGGTCACTGCGCAATTAAAGATTCTCCCGAGCAACGCCACGGTGGCCTTGGAATATCGGAATTATGTCGAGCCCGGGAAGATAACGTACTCCAGTTCGGTGACAAAAGACGCCGCCACCACTTTGGCGGCTTTCACGGGAACCGGCGATGCGGTCCCCTCTCTCTTGGTATACACGAGGGACTCGGACGATCTTTTCCTCATCGGCCCGGACGAGACGACGATAACAGGAGAGGTCGTTTACGACTACACGCCTGCTGTTCAAACTTCCACCGTTCCCGGACCTGATGCGCCACGCTGACGCTGAGGAACGTGTTTGCTGATCTGGCACAGCGCCTCGCAACAAGCTTGTGGTGCAGCGCTTGTAATCCAACGCTGCGGGCGTTGTCTTACAGACATGGCTCGCGTTCCGGGCTGCGATGCTAGGGCGGGGTAGCCCACTCTAGCACACGTGCAGGGTACGCCGTAATGCACGAGCGGATCATTCGTGCGTGAACGCCCTCGAACTCAACCCGGCGATTACAACCGGAAAGGATCTCACCGATGCAGGAGGAGCCATTGCCGTAGACGCGCCCCACGAAGTGCAACTATGTCCGACGCGCCGGCCTGGACGGAAGAGGAGGAGAAACGAAGCTCGACACTTCGAGCGAAACACGACCCTTCATTCGACCGGAGTCATCGAGGTTCGCTACGGGGGGCAGTGACGAAGCAGTGCCCTCAAGCGGAGAAACCAGCCTCTGCCATATTCACGCGGGCGCTGACAGCCAGCGTCGAAGCATCAAGGTAACTTCGGTGGGTTTCTCGAGTGGGGTGAAATGGGCCGCTCCATCGATGAGCACAAGCTCCGAACCTGGAATCGCGCTCGATAGCTGTCGGCGCGCTTCCGGCGTTGTTCGACGATGCGCGGGTCGTTGTTGCAGCGCACTATTCGTCATCGCCGCGGATGCTCCAAGTGTGAACGAGGAGACGGCCATCCGGTTTCGGTGCTGACGGTGACCTATCCCGGAGGGCGCACGCGGCAGATCAGTTTACGCCCCGAACAGCTCTCTGAAGTGCGCCGCCAGTTAGACAACTATCAGCGGCTCAAGGAGACGGTGGAGCAGATTTGTGAGCTCAACCAACAAGCCTTGCGCGCTGAGACTGCCGAGGCCAGATCCGGGAGGCATGCATGATTGATATTCGGCGCCGGCAGCGCATCTTCGGAGAAGGATTCATCCGCGAGACCGTCGATGAGCTGTGGGAAAACTGGATGCGTCATGCCGACGTCGTCTTGGCCGACGAAGAGCTGCTGGAGATTGTCTATCGGGCATTGCAACGGCGTCATCCGCGTAGTAGCGCCCATGGTCGGCCGGGCACACCGGCTGAAGTGGTGCTGCGCATGCTGCTGCTCAAGCACATCCGCGATTGGAGCTTCGCTGCCTTGGAGCGCGAAATCCGCGGCAACCTCCTGTACCGCGAGTTCACGCGCATAGGCGCTGATAAGGTGCCTGATGCCAAGACTATGGGGCGACTGGCCCAGGCACTTCCGCCTGATGTGATTGAAAAGCTTCATGCTCGGATCGTCGCCATAGCCCAGGATCGGGGCGTGGTGAGCGGTAAGCGGATGCGCGTGGACACCACGGTTGTGGAGACTAATATTCACTATCCCACCGACAGTAGCCTGCTGGGAGATGGCGTGCGGGTGCTCACGCGCTTGATGAAAAAGGTCACAGAGATCGCAGGAGAAGCCGGCACATCCTTACGCGATCGCACGCGAAGTGTGCAGCGTCGCTTGATCGAAATTGGCCGGGCGACTCGCGCAAAAGGCACAGGCGCGATGGAGAAGGTCAAGACCGCCTATCGAAAACTGGTGGAAGCCACCGGGCGCGTCGCGGGCCAGGCAAAGAAGTTTTCTGCCGAAATTGCTCAGGGGGTGAAGCGCGCTCCCGAGTTTCTCCAGCAAGCCAGGCTCGAAGGACTGCGGCGGGAACTGGATGTGATTCTGCCGCGGGTGAAGCAAGTTATGCGCCAGACCAAGGCTCGCGTCTTTGGAGGCAACACCCGCCCGGAAGGCAAGCTGGTCAGCATCTTCGAACCGGAGACGGAAATCATCCGCAAGGGCAAAGCCAGCAAACCCACCGAATTCGGCAAAATGGTCAAGATTCAGGAGGCCGAGAACCAGATCGTCGTTGCTTATGAAGTCTATGAGCAACGGCCAAACGACAAAGATCTACTGGTTCCCGCTGTCGAGATCTACCACCAACGTCTGGGCCGTGTACCTGGGATGGTGGCCGGCGATGCTGGATTCTACTCCGCCCAGGGCGAAACCGAGCTCCGCGATATGGGGGTAAAGCGCGTTTCCATTCCCAACCACTCCACCAAGAGCGTAGAACGGCGACGGCACCAAAAGCAGCGATGGTTCCGCAAAGGCCAGAAGTGGAGGACCGGCTGCGAAGGCAGAATCAGCATCCTCAAACGACGCCATGGCCTGCGCCGTTGCCGCTACAAAGGAACAGCTGGCATGAAAAGATGGGTGGGCCTCGGCGTGATCGGCGACAACCTCATCAACATCGGTGGCACCACCATCCAATAATTCCTCGTTCTCTCCTCTTCTCCTCCCGCGCCCCACTTCCAAACGAAAACTCGATCAGTTCCGCCCTTCTAATGCCCTTTCTCAAAATCGGACTTTTGCGCCGGAAAGTAGCTAGCTGCATGCACATGTCTCACCGTCATGTGACACACCGGATCATCATTCCACTGATTTCTGCGACAGACAGCTCGAAGTCGGCGAAAAAAGTGCCTGAACGTGTGAGACTGCATGTCGTAAGTTCCCTCATAGACTAGGGATGGGCTGGGAGGTTGCGAGCATCCAGCAGATCCAGTTCACGCTCCAGGGAACGTAATGATTTGTCATTGATCTTGTTTTGATCCCGCAGCCGCAGGATGGTTGAACGCTCCACCGCGCGCAGCCTGCTTTCCAGCCTCCGATGCTCCTCGTAGTTCCCTGCATCCGGCGTTCTTACCGCGAAAACAGTGTTCGCCTCTTCGAGCCACTGCTGGTAGTGATGAAGCAGATCAACGAGTATCTCATCATCTTCAGAGACCGCCGTGCTGCGTATTCTATGGAGCTCGCCGATTGCAGCCGAGAGCATTTGACGTCGCGCCTGGCTTTCCTCCACGTTTGCACCTGCCGTACCTGCCAAACCCAGTTTGCGGATCAAGAGAGGCAAGCTCAATCCTGCACAGCCAGCGTGATCAGGATGACGCAGAAGGTGAGGAAAATGGGGACGTCGCGCTGTGGGAAAGCCGTTCCGTCGTCGAGCAATTCGGGAAGTGAGATGGCCGCAGCCATCGCAATCACGCCCCGCATGCCAGTCCATCCGACGATAAACGTCTCCTTCCCCGGTACGCTCGGCGCTGGTCGCTTGATCAGCCGTCGCATTGCATGCGCAATCCAAGACTCGGCAATGGTATTGTTTCGAGAATCCTGCTCCGTGTTGACGTAAGGAAGCGGTCCCCGTTAACCGCGGAGACCACCTCAGTCCTATTTGCGATGCGGCTCGGACGCGTGTTCCCGTGCCTGCTTCTGGGGGAGTGCGCCTCCCATGCTTCTGCGGCCCCGGCTGTTTTCGGCGCGGTTGGCTGCACCATCACCGCCGTTGCGTGAACGGTTCTGCTCAGCACCCATACGGTAGTTGTCGCTGCGATTCTGCCCAAACGACTGACCGCCGCTTTGCTGGTCGCGCTGCACACCGCCATTGCTGCCAATCAGCCCGTGATTGCCATTGTTCCCGCCGTTCGGCGTATTGTTCGGCCCCGCGCCGATGGCAGGATGAGCGCCGGCATTGGAGCCGGCAGCCGCGTGCTCCACGCCGCCATTGCCGCCAATCAGCCCGTGATTGCCGTTGTTTCCGCCGTTCGGCGTATTGCTCGGACCGGTGCCTTTGTCAGCGTGCCAGCCGCCGTCAGGGCCGAAATACCCATTCGGGTGGTAGGCGCCGTTGGGGCCATAGTGCGTGTCCTGGCCCGGCTTGTAGTTACCGTCGGGGTGAAAGGTGCCGTTGTTTCCATACCAGGCATGATTCTGCGATCCGACTGCCCCACCAGCTGAGGGGCGATAGCCGTTGTAGTTCCTGTTGTTCGTTATGTGGTTGTTGATATAGGTGGTGTGGTTGTAGATGATGGTTGTCGAACCACCACCACCTCCGCAACAGCCCCAGTGCACGTTCCAGGCGTGCCAGCCCCAGCCAAAGCCACCGCCCCAGCCTCCGCCGTAGGCACCGCCAATCACGACACCAGTTCCAAAATAGAGACGAACCGAAGCAACAGGCATCGGCGGAGGCACGTAGAAGGGCACCACGACGGGCGCGCCGTAAACCACAGTCGGGTTATACGCAGGAACGAAGACAACCTGCGGACTCGCCGGTTGAATCACAATTGTGTTTGGAGCAGGCTGAGTGACCGTGATCTGCGAAGTGGATTGGAGCGTTCCTGCGGCCTGCGCCTTGGCGCGCATCGCCTGCACGGCGGCCATCACGTCCGCCTGCTGATTGGCGAATGCCTGACCGAGGCTGGAAGTCCACGATAGGTTGTGGGCCAGGTTGTCTAACACCGAAGGAAACTGGGTCAGAGCCTTCACACTGGGATCCCAGGATTGCTGGTCCACGGCCTGCGCGAGAGCCGCGCCGGTTAGATTCTTATTCTGCCCCAGCCAATCATCGGCATACGCGACCTGGTCCGGATTCGTGGCAGCGCCCAGCACCTGCGCCACCAGCGCATCGGGGTAGAGGGCGATGGGAGCCACCAGGGCGTTTAGTTGATCAGGGGACAATGGTGCCGGAGTGGGCGCGGAACTGCCGCTTGCAGGTGCGTAACTGTCCGTCGCAGCAGAGTCTGTTGTCGCCTGCGAAACAGGTTGAGGTGCAGCTGGAGCAGGCACCGGCGGAGGCACTAAGACAGGCTGAGATGCATAGACGGTTCCCGTAGCCGGAGGTGCAGAAACCACAGGCGCAGCAGGACGAACCGCCTGCCATGGTGCGTGCTGACCGTGAATGCCATACGAACCCGACATGTTGTCACCATAGATTTGCCCGCGAAACGTGATCACGGTTCGGGTTACGGTGCTGAACACGATGTGATGGTCATCTACTCGTCCCTGGATCGGACCGGACTGATCAGGGCCTTCGAAGTATCCCGTGATGCGGTTACCGTATTGCGCGATTTGCACATGCTTCACCACCGTTGCACCGTTCTTGATGCTGGTGGAGTAAATCGTCCAGTCACCCTGGACGTTGTCGGGCGCGTCTGCCCTTGCGTGGTTACACAAGACGAACGACACGAGAGCACAAAGCACCAGGCTCATTGTCGCTTTCATCTTATTCATGACTTCCTCCTAATTGGTTCTGCGACATATCTGACTTATTGGTAAGTGTCAAGAGGGTGCAGCAATGTCTGGAGGTTAGCGGAATGAGAAAGTGATCGCTATAGAGGTTGCTACATGATCCGTGGTGTGGTTCCACACATGGAGAAACAGTTTTTCTTGTGCCGACTACGGAGAAACCTGAGCGTCGGCAGAGCCTCTTGCTCGCATGTAGCTTCGGAAGGAGAGAATCCCGAAGAACGACGGATATGCAACATCGGTCGCTCTTCGGGATTCGCGGCCAGGGGTGGTCACCGCAGATTCGGCGAAGAGAAATCAGGGTTCGACCTTATGCCAGTAGGAAGATGCATAGCCTTGCGGGTCGGTCGGGTCGACACCGATCACAACCGGAGTCGCGTCGTGGCAAGCCCACGAGACCGCGGAATCGTGCCCGGTGACATTCTTGGGGACGAAGGAGGAGTCCTTGTTATGTTTACAGTAGTTGGTGACCGCCGGAGTCGGCGTTTGACTGGTATTTGCCTTGGAGTCGCACGGAATGTTGGCCCCGTACACGCAGGCCATAACGGATCCATTCCCGCATCGCCATTCCATCATGTTGCCCTGCTGAGGCTTGAGATTGAGATCCCGCGCCATCCACACAGGGAGCTTTGGTCCGGAATAGCGCCAGTCTGGTTTGTTAATGGCTCCCACTGCCTGGCAGTACGAAACCGGATCATTGTATTGCTCCGTGCTCAGAAGATTGCCTTGGCGGTTAGGGTCGCTTTTGACGGCCGACGACTGGGCAAACAGAGCCAGGCAGCCGGTCACGAGCGCCAGCCATACGGCACTGTTCAGTTGGATCTTTTGCCTCATGATCTCTTTCCTTCGGATTGAGTGACGCCCCACGGCTTTGCCGGACGCTGGACTTGCCATGGCATTCGTTGCCCCGCTGCCTACTGGCTTTCTCTGCGATGTTCGCGCCTGCATCGGAGTGATAGCGAACGTCAACAAGTCCGAGAGTACGAAATGTGAATTTCAAAAGCTTTAGAGGGCGTTACACACCTTGCCGTGCGCTTTTACATCATGGACCGTGTGGTTCCACATGCATCGATCCACCCACAGGCCGTATCGTCACTGCTAGGCACTTGACGCGCGGATGGTGACCCTGCTGATTTGAGCTTGACGCCAAGAGTTGTGACGAGGCGTTTCGAAACGAGCCGGCGGCAGGTTTACTTTGGTTTGGCTCGGTGAATTGTGCGTCGAACGTGCGTTTCTCACTCGCGCGAGATACATTGATCAGTATTGAGGTTCCCGGGAGGGAAATGAGCCGTGGAGAACGAAATTCGGGTTTTCATTGCCGATGACCACGATGTGGTGCGCAAGGGCCTGCGATACAGCATCGAAGAGGATTCGCAGATGAAGGTGATCGGCGAGGCCGGCAATGGCGAGACCGCTTTGATGATGATTCTCCAATTGCGGCCGGACGTTGTGGTCCTCGACATCAACATGCCCAAACTGGATGGACTTGGAGTCGCGCGCGAACTACGCAAACAAGGCGACGAAACCAACATCGTCTTCCTCACCCTGCACGCGGATGAAGACCTGTTCCGCGCCGCCATCGAGCTGGGATGCCGCGGCTATCTTCTCAAAGACAGCGCGACCCAGGAGATCGTCGCCAGCCTCCGGGCCGCCGTCGCCGGACAGATGTACATCAGCTCTGCGCTGGCTGCCAAGCTGGTCAGAAGCAATGCATCGTCCCCAGTTCCTCTGAGGGGCGCAATCTCCACAAACCTGACTCCTACCGAGCGCAATATTCTGCGGCTCATTGCCGAAGGTAAGTCGAGCAAGGAGATCGGCGAAGACTTATCCATACACTACCGCACCGTCGAGAATCACCGCACCAACATCTGCCGCAAACTTGACATTGAAGGCGCCAACGCGCTGCTCCGCTACGCCCTGCAGAACAAATCTGGCCTCTGATTCTTCAAATAGACGCCGGATAAGCTCGGCGAGCACAACCTAAATGCGGTGCTGGTAGACGCGGAAGGGGCGAAGATCGCCGCGCAACTTACGTCAACGTCGTTCCCAATCCGTAAGGATGCCGCACCGACAAATCGACCGGCGCCGGCTTTACAGGATGGAAGTCCCGGCGCTCGACGCTGGGCCCGCGGAGCCCGCGCTTCGCGGGTTTCTCTTGTTTGCCGCGACAAAACCGTGTGTAGAACCGCACGGATAGGTGTGTAGCAACCCATATTTCATTCTCTCGCCATCGCCCGTACTCTCGATCCAGTCATTGCTGCCTCCGGTGGCTTCGCGCAGCAAGAGAAAGCGACTTAGAGGATTACCATGCGACGAGCGAGAACATCCGAATTGAAGGGCAAAGTGAGTTATCTTGTGGCATGCTTGGCTGCATGCATGCTGGGGACGAGCGCGACTGCCACGAGCCAGCAACTCGATCCGGCGCAGGCGCAGCCGGTAGGGCTACTCGATTGCGCAAAGCAACCCAAGCTGGCAGAGTCACCCGGGGTGAAAAGCCTGGCGGCAGCAGAGGCACCCAATCCCGGCGCCACCGATCCGATGGCGGTACCTGCGGGCCGCTCCCGAATGTTTGCGTCGCAAGGGATTGCTGCCTTTGTGCGCGCCGAGGGCAGCCTCCAGGCAGGCCTCTATGCGACCGATACCCAGACCGCCCCAAAATTGGGAACATCCAGCGGAATTTACACGGACGCCGTGGACGCCGACGGATTTGGGGCCAAAGAGTTCTTTGCCGCCGCGGGACGCATCATCAGCCCGTCCAAGGATAACTTCGTTTGGGTGAGGCGCGCTGAGGGCGGCAATCCGAACACTGACGGCAGCAAAGTGAATGTCTTCTTTCCCAACACGCCCGGCCAGACTCTGTCCACAACGCTGTCGACACCGTTATTGGCGCGGCAGCCCAACTCATCCGACTTCATCGCGGTCGCGGTGGCCGACCTGGACCACGTTGTGGGCGCAGATCTCAACTACCACGATGAGGTGGTTGTGGCGCACGTCGTGGAAAAGGACCGAGACGACCCCAATTATCGGGTTAGCCTTGACGTCCTTGACTACGGATCGGCACAGGCGACCAATCCGGAGATCACACACTTTGAGGTATATAGCTTTTACCCCCAATTCAACACGAATCCCAGCGTTGACTCCGAAGGCATGCTGCCCGGCGACAATATCCTGGCCGTCGCTACAGGCGATTTCGATGGGGACGGGCGAACCGAGATCGCCCTTGCCACAATGCGTCCGAATTCCATCCACCTCCAGATCTTTCGCTATATCACCACGGGCGGGGTGCATGACCTGCAGTTTGTGAGAGACTTCGACTGGACGCATGATAACCTCCCTGCATACATACAATCCATGAAGGACGTCGGTTCGATTTCCCTGGCCGCCGGGGACTTCGACGGGGACGGGAGAGACGAGTTGGCCGTGGGCCTGGCGCAATGGAACTCGAAGATTATCAATAATGCCAAATACTCCAACTATGCCGTCGATGTGGAGATGATCAAGTTCGATTCAAACTTGAACGCCACCATTAGGAGCGGAGGCATCAGCCAGGTGATCGGCGGCGAGCCGGATAACCTGTTCACATCGGATCTGCGCCCGCGCATCCAGCTTGCCGCCGGCCAGTTCTACTTCAATCCGCCCAGTGTTCCCTTCGGTCAGGACCAGTTACTCGTGGCCTGGAACGATACCGGCGTGGCTCCCGGTCCCAACGCCATACCGAAGCCAAAGATCCGGCTTGTACCGATCGCGTACCAAAGGGACCTCACACCTGAGAATCAAGACCGGTACCATGACATCCAGAACGCCAGTAATCCAATCAACAAGGTCTATTCCATTGCCGTGGGAGGTTTTCAGGGGACACATGCGCCTGACGGCAGGCCGCTCGCTTCAGTTGCCGTCAATTATTGGGGAGGCTCCCCGGTAGCCACTTCCAAGGTCAGCTTCATGGCGGTAGGATATTTGACATTCAAAGTGGATGGATCTCTGACTGACGGCGATTGGGCGTACTACCTCCCGGACGGGGGCGTCGACCTCCGCGCGCGGATGCCCGTGGTCGCCTTCGACCGGGCGGGCCGGTCCATGATGCTTGGGACGCCCATCCACGCCACGGTCTACGGCGTGCCGACCCTGGAATACGTTCTGCAGGAACCGCCAAAGCATTCCTACTGGGATGAAAAGAGCAAGCAGGTCATCAACTTCACGCGATACGACGGCAACAACGTTTACTTGTCGAAGTCCGATACAGCCAGCCTGCTGACCAGCGCGAAGGACGAGAGCTCGATTTCGGTATCCGCGTCGACGGCGATCGACGCGGCGTTCACGGTCGCGGCTGGCGGCAATATGGGTGTGATCAAGTCCACGGTCGCCAACGACAAGGAATTCATGCTGCAACTTAGCTATGACTACAACCAGAATGACGAGAAGTACAACTCTCAGTACACAGAGCAGACATTCAGCACCATCGGCCAGACCGACCGCGACGACTATCTAATCGGCAAGCAGCAGAACTTCGATATCTGGCGCTACCGCATCTTCGACTCCAGTTACGGAGGCGCGGCAAACAATTTCTATGAAATCGTGTTGCCCGGGAATTCGTACGAGTTCCACGGTGGCGGCTTGAACTTCGACTGGTATCAACCCATCCAGGAGAACGGCAACATTCTGACTTACCCGGAAAGGCTTGGTTCGAAAAGCGATCCCTATTTGCCCGACGATCTTACGGCATTCCAGCTGCCGAACGGCAAGAGCGAGTTCCAACCCATTGTCCCCGCGTCGAGGAACTACTTCGACGGGAACAGCGGGAGCCGGAGCCTGAATTACTCAAGTGCGTTGGAGAACGGTTCTTCCTTCACGTCGAGTCACACTTTCTCTGAGACTCTCGACTACAAATACAGCACAGCGGGGGATTTCACGGCCTTTCGAAGCGGAAGCGTCGGGTTTAGTGCTTGCGCCAGCTTTGAAGAACACAACACCGACAGCTGGTCCAAGTCGAAATCCAGCACAGAAACCATCAAGGCGGAGACCAGCATCGTCCTCAATAAGGCGGCGGGCCTACTCAATACGACCTACCCCTTCTATCCGGTGGTCTATCTCACAAGCGATGGTTCGACGCGCATGGCCTTCGCGGTGCCCAACCCAGCCTCCCCAGAGACCAATCCGGCCGGTCACGAGAAGTACGCGCAGCAGTACGGCGCTCACCCTGACCCGGCGCTGAATCTTCCCTATCGCCTCGTCCCCAAGCCTCAGGGGTCAGGCTTTCTTGAGACTTGGATCCCGAACCTGGATAACGACCGCATGAAGATGCGCGGCATCTTGTTCCGGCATGCCAACACGGACACGGAAAGCGGCGAGCACGACCTCTACGGGTTCAATCCAACGGCGGGCGACACGGTGCGCATTGAAGCTCGCATTTATAACATGAGCACGGCGCAGACGGCTTACAACACGGTCGTCAGCTTCCAAGTGATTCCGTATGATGAGTCAGCGGACAACGAACTCTGCTCGGACCCCATCAATGCAGCTGCCGGAAGGAGCTCAGGGCTTTTGTGCCCCCGCTCGGCTCGCAAGGAGATCGGCACTGCCATTGTTCCGCGACTGGATCCCCTCCAGTTCACATGCCTGAGTGGGATGGACAACTCGAGCGTGACCGGCTGCGTTACGCCGGTACACTTCGACTGGGATACGACCGGCTTCGGCCCTGACGAGGGGACGACGGAGTACCGTGTCTACATTGTTCTCAATCCCAACCACGAGGGCGGAACGGAGACTTATCCAATTGAACCCGAGCCGATCCACATCACGAATGTCGCCAACACAACGCCGCTGGTGGTGACCGCCCCGGGCTACAAGTTCTCAAAGGGTGATTATGTGACCGTCGGCGGAGTGCAGGGCCTGGACGCGGCCAACGGCATTTTTACAATTACGCCAGTCTCTGCAACTGAGTTCGCTCTGGACGGGACGACGACGAGCGTGAAGACCTACACCGGCGGCGGCACAGCCGCTGTCCTCGATCCGGGCCAGAACAACGAGGGCTACTCATCCATCGGCATCACAGCTCCGGCGGCACTGACGGCAAGCACGGATAATACGGCTCCCGAGGACTACCTCACCGAGGACTCGCTTGTGGCAACCCCAACCACTGGCGTTGGCGCGGCTCAAAATGGTGCGATGACGGCGTCCCTGGGTGTTCCCCTGAAGCTCCGCTTCACTGCCTTCAGCAACATGGTCCACACCGAACCAGTGCACATGATGCTCTACGAAGGCGATCCATCGGAACCGGGCTCATTTGCTGTGGCCGATAGGACGGTTCACCCCGGAGAGAATGGTGACAAAGGCTCGAGCGTGTGGTTCAAGTGGACACCGGATTCTCTTGGAGAACACAACCTGTACGCTGTTCTGCTGGAAGCGGGCGGTCCGCAGGTGGCCGCACAGGTGACGGTGAATGTCGTCGATGCCCCTGCCTCCTCCGCGACTTTGTCCGGCCCTCACGACTGAGCCGAATCCCGCGCTCCACTGCCAGCCCTTCTGACTGGTTCGTCCGACGATGGCAATCCGGCCCGCGGAGTCTTCACTCCGCGGGCTTCTCTTTGTGTGCCGAGCATGTTTAACAGCTTTGGGGTGCAAGTCCGCTTCACATCCTGATGGAGGAGAAGTGATAGCGAATCGCCAGGGCATCATCGCGAGGTGATGTCTGAAAGTAGCGTGGAGCAAAGACGCGAGCCGATGGACAAGAACCGGATATGAGGCATACGGCGCCGGACGAGCGGGCAAAGGACCGCGAAGTCCATATCCATCAAGGGTTCTGGTTGTAAATTCGGCGGTTGCGCGTTGAAGGCGGTTGAACTTAGCTCGGGAGGTCTGCTGCATGTCCCGGAACCGGGACTGAGAGTGGAGCGATCCACACTGACCGTGCGGCAGAAGTCAGCAGCGGGCATAGTGTGCGCTGAGCAGCACATTGTTCAGGAGGGTTGAAGTCCCTCTGGCACTCAGATGAGGGGTGCCATATCCAAAAGCGGGGGTAATGCCTCGCTGGCCGCAGGACGAGGTGGTTTTGCGGAGGGCAGGGTGTCCATCGCGAGGTGGAATCCGAAGGGCATGAGGAGAAGTACCGGGCCGTAATCGATGGGGGCTGCCCCGCCGATGAACCGGTCGGCCAAAGGTGGGGCAAGGTCGAGCCTGCACTATGGAGGCGAAGGCGTTCTCATTCACCCACCGCACCAAGGTGTTTGCGGACGGCACGGTACGGAAGAACAGTGCGTGACCTCAGGAGGACTGACAGGGTCTCCGGGTGGCACCGGAGTAAGCAGACCTATAAGCGTGAGCGAAATGGCGAGCGATGCCACTGTCAGTAGTCGGACGGCTGAAAAGTACCAGAAGCATGGCGAAAGCCATGTGACCGGGCGACCGGCGACAGAAATGGGTTGGGGAAGTCAGCCGACGAAGATGGCTGGGAAGAGAGATGAGACCAGTGAGTAAGGGTGGGGAGGAGGATCAGTTCCATGAGTGAAAAACCCGTACATCCGCGCCCGAGGAGACTGGTGGACTGGATCAACCCGGCAGGAGCAAAGAAGGTCCATTCATTAATCGACAAAGTGTACAAGCGGAAGAACCTGGAGATGGCTTGGGAAAGAGTAAACGCCAACCGGGGCAGCGGAGGAATCGATGGGCAAACTCTGGAAGGTTTTGCCGAACAACTGGACAAGAACTTGGACCGGTTACAAAGCGAACTGAAAGAAGGAACCTATCGACCGCAACCTGTGCGGCAGGTACAAATCCCAAAGATGGGCAAACCGGGAGAGTTTCGCGGGCTCGGCATTCCGACGATCTATGATCGGGTGTGCCAGCAAGCGCTGCTCAATCGGCTTCAGCCGATCTTCGAGCCGGTATTCGATGACGCCAATTATGGATACCGGCAAGGGCGATCGACGAAGGACGCCTTGCGCAAAGTCTGGAAAGAGATCGACAGTGGCAACGAGTGGATCGTGGATGCGGACCTGAAAGACTTTTTTGGGTCGGTGGATCATGAGAAGCTTCTGACCCTTGTAGCCCAACAGATAGCTGACGGCGGTGTGCTGCGCCTCATTGAGGCAATGCTCAAGGCGGGAAGCTATGGGAAAGGGCGGCTCTTTCTAACCGAGCGCGGGACCCCTCAAGGCGGGGTAGCTTCACCCTTACTCAGCAACATCCTCCTGACGCCGTTTGATCGGGAGATGCGGCGCAAGGGATATCAGTTGACGAGATACGCGGACGATTGGGTAGTCACCTGCAAGTCCGCTGCAGAAGCGCGAGCCGCTATAGACGCTGCTGGCCGCATCCTGAAGCAACTGGGCGTGGAGTTGCATCCGCAAAAGACGCGGATCGTTCATGTCCGGTACGGTTTCGAGTTCCTCGGCTATAAGATCAAGCGCGGGAAGGGGCTTTATCTTCCTGCGAATAAGATCCGCAGCCAGGCACGCTCGGGCGGGCTGTATGCCTACCCGCGCGAGAAATCGATCCGGCGCTTCAAAGATCAAGTGCGGCAGCGTACGAAGCGTCGGGTGCCTCTGGCGACCGAGCAGTTGATCGAAGCGTTGAACCCGCTCTTGCGAGGTTGGGGCGAGTACTACAAACGTGCACACGTTCGGAAGCTCTTCAACCAACTTGACCGATGGATCGTGCGACGCATCTGGTCGCATCGGTTCAAGCGTTGGCGTAACTGTGGTTGGAAACAACTACCGACAGCCACGCTCTTCGGGGAGTATGGGCTTGTGAATCTGGTCGGATTAATTCCTTCTCTTGCATCCTCGAATCGTTGAATCTTCGTGAAAGCTGCATGCGGGAAAACCGCACGTGCAGTTTGAGCGGCGGACGGTGGCCAGCAACGAAATCTGTTGCGCCACCTCCGACCCGACAGCTGCGCAATCAGCGAAGGCCCAAACGGAAGGAAGCGGCCAGTAGGCGGCGCGACTCGATGGGCATTCAGCGGCAGAATAACCAGCTTCGGCTGGCCTTTAGCGAGGAGGAGCGGAGTGAAGCTCCAATGGCTCCTGGCGAAGAGCCCGAAACGCTCACGGCGAAGCGCATGAACGAAAGCCCGGCAAAGAACCATGAACAACTGATGGAAGAGGTCTGTGAACGGGAGAACTGCTTGCAGGCCTTGAAGCGAGTGAAGTCCAACAAGGGCAGTCCGGGCATCGACGGCATGACGGTGGATGCGCTGACTGTTTACTTGAAGGAGCACTGGCCAGCGATCCGCGAACAACTTCTTCGAGGGACTTATAAGCCGCAACCGGTGAAGCGGGTAGAGATACCCAAGCCGGACGGCGGGGTGCGACAGTTGGGCATCCCGACAGTGCTGGACCGCATGGTGCAGCAGGCGGTGATGCAGGTCTTGCAAGGGTAGATGGGACGCGGAGTTTTCCGAACACAGTCACGGGTTCCGGCCCGGACGCTGGGCACATCAGGCGGTAGCCAAGGCGCAGCAGTACATGCGGGGACTTACGGGCCGGACTCGGGGTATCAGTATCGAGCGGATGACGAAGGAGCTGGCCAGCTATTTACGCGGCTGGAAAGGCTACTTCGGCTTCGCGGAGACGCCCTCGGTGTTTAGGAATCTGGACCCATGGATACGGCGAAGGCTGCGATCCATGATCTGGAAGCAGTGGAAACGCGGCAAGGTGCGGTTCACCAAGCTGTGTGCCCTGGGAGTGAGCAAAGACCTGGCTGCCCGAACAGCCGGGAGCGTTCACGGTCCATGGCACATCGCCAACAGCCCCGCTCTGAGCTATGCGCTCCCAAACGCCTACTTCGACAAGCTTGGTGTTCCCAGGTTGTTCACTGGTCCTTAGCTCAATCCGTCCGAACCGCCGGATGCGGACCCGCATGTCCGGTGGTGTGGCAGGGGAGGAGAGGTGACTCTCCCCCCTATGCCGATTTCAGGCAAGTGTGCTTCGTTGCACGCGAGCGCCGGGCCGAGAGCGGATAGACAGAAGGCCGTACACCGCTGGCTCCGTAGCTTCCCTGAATCAATGGTGCCGGCAGTGATTCAGCAGCAGAACGCGGCGGAATCAGTGCTGCGCAGCGAAGGCAGTCTTGCGAGTGAGGGGATTGGGTATTCTGCGGGGAAAAGGATCCCCAGCGTGGAAACGTTATCAGACTTCCATTTACGTATCCGCGCCCCGCCTGAATTTTGCCCTTGACAATCGCTGCTTCAAGCGCATTAAATGTGGCCGGATTCACTCAGCAGGTTTTCCCTAGCCGCTCTACTTAAACGTTTCAGTCGGGGCATTCCAAAAACCGGATAAGGGTCGATCCCTTACTTCATAAAAGCGGAGAAATGTCGCTTCTCCGGCTGGTTCCTGGAATGAACACCTCGTTGTGACGTAACGGGATAAGGGTCGTCAAGGCGCACTCCACACGGTGATAGCCATCACGACTGAAGCCCGGAAGATTCAAGAAATAGGTGCGCGTAGCCGCCACGTTTTCAGGGCACTGCGCCCCCCCCCTAAGGACTGGGGCATGAAACATCTTTGTTGAGGCACGGTAAATCGTTGTACTTAGTGTCCGCTCAAACTCGTATGCAATGCCCTGCCCCGGCCCAGACACCGCGGGTGGCTTTTCTGTGTCTGGCAACATCCATCCGAACACTTTCATTTGCGGTACCCATTTAGTCCGGCTTCATTCCTCACGGGGAAGCAGCAAAAAGAAGTAAAGCCAAGACGCAAGCAACACCATTTGAAAAGGAAGGTCACATGAGACAAGCGCTAAACAGGTTCATCCTGTTGCCGTTGTTTCTGGTATTGGCATGCGCAGGGTTATATGCGCAGGCCAACTCAGAATTGACGGGCATAGTCACAGACCAGACGGGAGCGGTGGTGCCGGGAGCATCGGTCACCATCACCGATCCGGCCACCGGATTTACCAAGACATCCCAGAGCGGAGCGACCGGGCTGTACGATTTCAACGGTCTGAACCCCGCAAACTACAACCTGAAGGTGGCCGCCAAGGGCTTCCAGACCTACGATGCAAAACGGCATCGTGGTGAACGTATCGATGACGTTCCGCCATGACGTGAAGCTGACGGTGGGCGCCGAGAGCCAGACTGTTACCGTGAGCGCGGATGCGCTGACGGTGCAGACGGACTCGAACGTGGTGAGCACGCTGATCAACTCCGAGCAGATCAGCGAGATCGCGACGGAAAACCGCAACTTCGCCGCGCTGGCGTCGTTGGGCCTGGGCGTCAGTTCCGCTCTGCCCGACTCCAACACGCCGACCTCGGTAGCAGCCAGTTTCACGCTGAGCATCAACGGCCTGCGCCAGAGCCACAACATCTGGCTGATCGACGGCGGCGAGGCTGACGATCGCGGCGGCGCCGGCGGCATGGACATCATGCCTTCGCAGGACGCCATCGCCGAGTTCAACGTGCTGGCATCGAACTATCCACCGGACTACGGTATTTCTTCGGGCGCCACCATGAGCCTTTCGCTCAAGAGCGGCACGCAGAAGTTCCATGGCGAGGCGTGGGAGTTCAACCGCACCACCGATTACAACGCCAACTCCTTCTTTGACAAGGCCGGCTCGGGAACGCCCACGGCGCGCCCGGCGACCCACTACAACATCTTCGGCTACAACGTGGGCGGGCCGCTCTATATCCCGCACGTGTACAACACCAACAAGCAGAAGACGTTCTTCTTCTACAACGAAGAGTGGCGCAAGGTCCTGTCCAGCGCCGGCACCAACGTGGAGCACACCATCGATCCGGCGGACATTCCCAAGGCGGGCTCGGATCTGCATTACAAAGCGCCGGCATTCGCTACGGGAACCAACCTGGTGGTGCCCAATATCTCCACCAGCAGCTCCTACTACAAGAACAAGCTGCAACCTCTGGGCCTGGTGCCGAATACGGCGTTCCCAGGCAACACCATTCCGGCGTCGCTGTTTGACAACGACGGCCTGCTCTACCTCAACTCGGGCATCTTCCCGGCGGTCACCAACCCGGCCACGGACCAGAACACGACGTCGGCTTCGAACCCGATCTCCGTGCTGGACACGGTTCTGCGCATCGACCACAAGTTCAGCGACAAGTGGGCGATCCTGGGCCACTACATGGACGACCAGGTGACGCAGGGTTATGCCCAGCCGGAACTGGGATGGCTGTGGGCCAGCTACAACACCCTCACCAGCACCCTGTCCAACCCGTCGCAGTCTGCGGCCATCAAGATGAGCGGTACGATCAATCCGAACCTGCTGCTCGAGGCCAGCATCAACTACGACGGCAACGTGCTGAACATCATTCCCAGTTCCAACACGTACCTGCCTTCGGGCTGGACGCAGACAGCTATTGCGGCCCCATTCGCGATCACCCGCAAGGTGTGGCCCGGCATGGGTTACATTCGGCCCTTACGGAACGGCAGAAGACACCGGCTCGGCGCCGTGGCACAACGCGGCCCGCGACTACGAGCCCAAGCTGGACATCTCCTACACCATGGGCAAGCATGCCATGAAGTACGGGTTCAGCTATAACCGTTACGACAAGAACCAGCAGGTATTCGGCGACTCGCAGGGTTTCTTCAACCCGAGCAGCAGCACCAACGATTCGCTGATGGATCTGCTGCTGGGCATCGCGGGAAGCTACAGCCAGCTCAACGATGCGCCGATCCGCCACTGGGTCAACCAGACGCCTTCGGCTTACATCGAAGACAACTGGCACATGACGCCGCGCTTCAGCCTGCAGTTGGGCTTCCGTTATGACGCCCTGCCGCACGCCTGGGAGCGGAACAACGCCCAGTCCAACTTCGATCCCACCTACTACATCCCGTCGGAACTGCCGATCTGGACCGCGGCCGGCACCATCGATCCGTCCAGCCCGGTCGGTCAGCACACCGAACAACCCGTGGGCTCCTCCGCTGCCGTTCTATCTGAACGGCATCCGCGTCGCCGGTTCGGAAGGCGTTCCGCGCGGCGAAGTGGAGAACAAGTACACCACCTGGCAGCCCCGTATCGGGTTCTCTGAAGACCTGTTCGGGAACGGCAAGACGGTACTGCGTGGCGGCTTCGGCACGTTCTTTGAGCGGACGCAGGGCAACGACGTGTACAACGCCGCGCCCAATGCACCGTTCGTCTACAACGCCGGGACCGGCAACCCGTACCTGGCAGCCCCGGGCACAAACTGGAACACCGGCCTGACCGCGGCTTCGCAGGGCTTCCCAGTGCTCGCCACCAGTCCGGAAGGCCTGTCGGTGAACAACTACAAACCGCCGGCAGTGGCCATGTACAGCATCGGCGTGCAGCATGAAATCACACCTTCAGTGGTGGGAGTCCTGCAGTACGTGGGCAACCTGGCCTGGCACCAGTGGGAAGACAGCAACATCAACAACATGCCGTTGTCTGTCATCGGCCAGTCCGTAACCATCCCCAATCAGTGGGGAAAACCTGGAAATGTGACCGCTCAACTTACCTGTCTTGATGGCGACGGCGGCGATCACCTCAGCGGCGGCGGCGGAAACAACGTCGACCAGGACTCCGTTTGCAAGAACGGCTTCGGCGCGCTGAATTCAGGCGGCGGGGCAATCTGGCCGGCCGGCTTGAACCAGTTCCGTACCTATCAGGGCTACGGCGGAATCACCGACCAGATCATGAACTCCAACGGCAATTACAACGGATTGGAAGCGGGCGTCCGCATCCAGAACCGCTGGGGCTTCTCCGGCGAGTTTGATTACACCTACTCGCACGAAATCGACATCCAGTCCTACGACAACTCGTGCTGCGTTTCGAACCCCTGGAACCTGAAGTATGACAAGGGCTCGGGCGCGCTCGATCGCCGTCAGATCTTCAGCGCCAACTACATCTACAAGCTGCCGTTCTTCACCAAGAGCAACGGCCTGCTCCACTCAATCGCTGGCGGCTGGGAAGTGGCCGGCACCGTTCATCGATGAAGAACGGACTTCCGGCCACGGTGACCGGCGCGGGCGGTCCTCCCAACAACAGCAACAACAGTTACGATCCGGTTGGCCTGGGCGGCGGATACACGGTCCGTCCGAACCAGACCCACAAGATGCGTTACTTCAACAAGATGAACCAGTTCTTCGACACGTCCATGTTCCAGAGCGTGACACCGCAGTGGCTGGGCGGGCCCAACCTGGGCTTCGGCACAGCCGGCAAGGACGCGGTTGTGGGACCGGGACGCGTGAACTTCACGACCTCGCTCTACAAGTCGTTCGCCATCACCGAGCGGGCGCACTTCGAGCTGCGGTTCGAGTCGTTCAACACCTTCAACCACACGGAAAAGAACGGCCTGAACACCAGCTACAACCCGCAGAACGGGTTCCCGTTCAGCACTACGCTGGAAAGCGGCAACACGTTCGGCCAGGTTACGAGCACGTGGGATCCGCGTAACCTCGAACTGGGTGGCAAGTTCGTGTTCTAAACCACAACCGCTCCACAGCAACAAGGGGCCGGCATCGCCGGCCCCTTGTTCAGTTCTGAGTCTCAGTCATCCTCAGGGAAACCCTTCGCTTTTGAATTGCTGTCATCCGGAATCAATCTTCATCGCTCTCATACTCCGCCATCGATCGCCGCCCGCAGTTTGCCTACCGCCTTCGGCATCTCCTCGACGTAGGTGCTGCCGAATCCCAACACAAACCCCTGCAACGCCGGTTGACGCCGGCAGTATTGCGAGATTGTATAGAGCGAAAGCCCATCGTTGGCCGCCCGCGCCGCAACCTCCGTGTCCAGACAGCCCTCCGGCAGCGTCACCGCCACGTGCATGCCCGCCTCAGCGCCATGAATCGTGAGTTGCCCGCCGAACTCGCTTTCAATGCAATCCACCAGCGCTTGACGGCGTTCTTTATAGACTTGCCGCATCTTGCGCACATGAACGCCAAAATGGCCCTCCAGCATGAAGTCCGTGAGCACTTCCTGGTGCAGGTATGGCGGGAAAATGTCCATGGCCAGGCGCACCATGGCAAAGCGCTCCACCAGGTCGGTTGGAATCACGAGGTATCCCACCCTCACCGAGGGAAACAACACTTTGCTGAATGTCCCTATGTAAATCACGCGCGCATTCGTATCCATTCCCTGCAGCGAGGAAATCGGCCGGCTTTCATAACGGAATTCGCTGTCGTAGTCGTCCTCGATGATCCAGCTTCCGCAGGACTGCGCCCAGTCCAGCAGCTGCATGCGCCGCGAAGCGCTCATGGTTGAGCCAAGCGGGTATTGATGCGATGGAGTCACCAGCGCGGCCCTGGCATCTTTCTTTAGACTGATGCCACGGGCGATGTTCATCCCCTCCCTGTCTACCGGAACGGGGACGAGACGGCATCCCGCTGCCTCGAATACGGCTAGTCCCAGCTTGTATCCCGGCTCTTCCACCCAGACGGAATCTCCGCTGTCCAGCAGAACGCGCGCGGTGATGTCGAGCGCCTGCTGCGATCCAGAGACCACCATGATCTGGTCGGGCTCACAATGGACTGCCCGCGAAGTTCGAAGGTAGTCGCAAATGGCCTCCCGGAACCTGCGGCTGCCCATGGGGTCGATGTCGTGAATCACGCGGGCGATTGGGTTCCGGCTGTGCTGGTTGATCAACCTCGACCAGATACGAAAGGGAAAATGTTCAAATGCGGGCTGATGCACTCGGAATGGACCCCAGATCCGGCTGGCGCGATGCAATTCGACCGCCGGGTAAAGCGTGGAGCGGCGCGAGACGTTGCGCGGGCCGGCGGCTCCATTATGTCTTGGCTGCGCAGCTGCTGAAACGCTCATCAATCGCTCCGGGAGATTGGAGGCAATATACGTTCCGGCCCCAGCCCGGGTTTCAAAATAGCCCTCTGCTATAAGCTGGGCATACGCATGCAGAACTGGAAAGCGCGAGACAGCCTGATCGGACGCGAGTTCCCTGCTTGATGGCACGATCTGACCTGGCCGCAGCTTGCCGGAAAGAATGGCAGCGCGATATCCCTCATACACCTGCCGGTGCAACGGAACGTCAAGTCTCCGGTCCACGGTAACCAGCGCTGAAACACCATCCGACAAATAGCTCATCTGATTTATCTAGTGGCTATGAACATCTTTCATCGCGCGGTTATTGCGCACGGCCACTTACTCCTAGATGATTGACGCGTATCATGCTTTTCCTGCGGCGGGTTCCTTCGACCTTCCTTACGGCTCTTTTAGGGCTGTGCGTGCTCATTGCTGTTACACAAGGACTTTCGATTGCGCATGATGGCGTCGGTTTGTCTTCACAGCTTTGGACTGCACATTTCTGAAAACGCTGTGGCCCCGCCGCATTTTTTGGAACCATTTCTCCGCGCTGGTCCAGTGGAAAGATCTTGGACGGAGGAAAAGGGAGCCAGCAGTTAGTAAGGAGCTGATGTTTCGAGGGAGGAGGGGCGCTGGACCGTAGCGGAAGCGGCCCTCCTCCCCCAAGGCGCGTTTGGGTGGACCGGTCAGGCTCGTTTGCGGCGGCTCTGCTTGATGTGGTATGAGTCGGCTTTCATCTCCAGGACGTGGACGTGGTGGGGCCGGATCTCCGGAATGCTGATCCGGCATCAGTCAACCCGAGGACGCGTGATTGCGAGTGGGGCGACGTTCTGACTGGCCCGGTGTGCGAAATGGGCGCCGAGAACCTGATAGCTGCTGCCGTGGAAGGCAACGCGCGTACAGTGTCAGTCTGACCTCTGAGAATGTCCCCTTGTCAGACGTCAGACCTTTGCCTGTTTCTCAGGCCTTCTCGGACTTCTTATTTGCTCTCTTCTTCGCAGCCCGGAGCTTGCGCTGCCGTACGTTAGCCATTTGGAGGATGTCTCCCCGGCCGGATTAGGAATGTGACCGGCCTATCCTCATTTCAGAGCCGTTCGATAGCACCGCGTATAGTCCAAATAGGGAATTGGAGATTGAACTTCGCGGGTATCGACTTCGGGACCACAAACAGCTCCGTTGCAGTTGTCGGCGGGGATTCGAAAGTGGAGCTTGCATCATTTACGTTTGCCGGAATCGAAGGGCTCTCGTCTCGCTCGGTACTCTACTTTGAACAGTTGAAGGCGCCCGGCGGTATGTGGCGGACACATGGCCTGTCGGGATCGGCCGCCATTGAGCGCTATCTCGAGTCCGATGAGAAGGGACGGCTGATCCAATCGTTAAAGTCTCACCTGACCAGCCGGACTCTGACCGGGACCGAGGTTTTCGGGCGCCGCCACCGGCTTGAAGATCTGATTTCGCGCATCCTGAGCGACCTGCGCAAACACGCAGAGAAGCAGTTTGAGAGGCCCGTACGCAATGCGGTCGTTGGGCGGCCGGTTCGCTTCGTTGGCAGTGAAACAGAGCAAGACGATGCGTTCGCTGTGGAGCGGCTGCGAGAAGCATTCCAGACCGCCGGATTTGAAGATGTGGATTTCGAGCTCGAGCCGGTTGCGGCGGCATATTCCTATGAGTCTTCGCTCGATCATGACGAACTGATTCTGATCGGTGACTTTGGAGGCGGAACCAGCGACTTTTCTCTGCTTCGCGTGGGGCCGAATATGCGGAAGAGCAGCGGTGGGAAAAGAGACCTGCTGGGCTCGATGGGCGTAGGGCTGGCTGGCGACGCGTTCGATGCACGGATCATTCGTAGTCTCGTTTCGCCTGCCCTGGGCTCCAATTCCGAAGCACGATCGCTTAACAAGATTCTTCCCGCCGTTCCAGCATGGATCTATGCCAATCTTGAGCGGTGGCATTACCTTTCGTTCCTGCGTACAAACAACGTGCGCGAGATCCTGAAGAGTGCGCGCATTCGAGCGCTTGAGCCCGAAAAGATCGACGCCCTGATTGCCATTGTGGATCAGGACCTCGGATACCAGCTCCACCAAGCTGTGCAGCGGGTGAAGTATGCACTTTCACAGCACGACTCGGCCGAATTCCGTTTTCGAGATGGCGGGATGGATCTGCGCATACCGGTCACCCGGCGCGATTTCGAGACGTGGATTGCCGACGAATTGGCAGCCATCGAAAGAGCCGTAGATTTGCTGTTGCGAAATGCAGGCATGCATCCGCACGATGTCGATCAAGTCTTTTTGACCGGGGGGAGTTCTTTCGTTCCGGCTGTGAGGCGAATTTTCACGAGCCGCTTTGGGAAGGAGCGAATCCGGGGTGGGCACGAATTCACATCCGTTGCACGTGGATTGGCGTTGCGAGCACTCAGATGCGAATAGTTGGCTCTTCGTTGAAGTCAACAATTGAGCCAAAGGCCACTTGTCCGATCAAGGCTGACTACTGGGCCAAATTCCAGCCCGATCCCATTGTTCACTGCATTTGTGCGTTTTGCGAGTCACGCTCCGATTCTAGAATAAGGTTAGCGCGCTCAGCGAGGAGATCCCGACGGCTATGACCGACAACGGAGACAGCAAGTCCAGTGCATGGAACACTCCAGACTTTCGTCCGGACCTCGCATTCCCCAAACTCACGGAGGAGATGGTCGAGCGCGTGCGTTCCTATGCTCGAGAGGAGACCCTGCCGGCAAATGTCCCGCTCTTCACCCGCGGCGAGCGTCAGGTCGATATGTTCGTAGTGCTCGACGGGGAGGTCGACGTCTCTCTGCCCACTTCGAATGGCGAGCCCAAGATCATAGCCCATCATCAGAGGTTTGACTTCTCCGGTGAGTTAAACCTTCTCACCTCACAGGGATCGCTTGTAGAAGCACGAACGGTCAAGGAGAGCCGCCTTCTCCGCATACCGCGTAATGAGTTGCGAAAACTCATGCGCGCGGAGGGCGATATCGCAAACCTTATTACCTCAGCGACCATCTGGCGCCGCATTGGCATCCTCGGCGAAGAGACCAGCGGCGTTGTACTGATAGGGCATGCCAACGATGCTGAGACCACAGAACTTCAGCGCTTCCTTATCCGCAATAGCTATCCGCACAGGATCGTCGAGGAACCAGCTGAGGAAGTCTCACTGCCCGACGATGACCTATCCGATCATGAATCAACGCTGCCGGCAGTGATCCTCTCCGATGGCCGTACCTTGCATCGGCCCACGATCACGCAACTCGCCGACGAGCTAGGCATCACCGAACTTCCTGATCCCGAGATGATCTACGACGTGACCGTCGTCGGCGCTGGCCCTTCGGGTCTCGCAGCCGCTGTCTATGCGGCCTCGGAGGGGCTGTGCACAATTGTGATTGAAAGCACCGCTCCTGGCGGACAGGCAGGCACCAGCTCCAAGATCGAAAACTATCTCGGCTTCCCAACAGGGATTTCCGGTCAGCGTCTCGCGAGCCGAGCCCAGTTGCAGGCATTAAAGTTTGGTGTGCGCTTCGCGATCTCCAGAGAGACCATCACGGCGGAACAGGTCGATGGCATACACAAACTGACACTTGCCGGTGGCATCCCCGTTCGTTCAAGGTCAGTTGTTGTGGCCTCCGGCGCGCAGTATCGCAAGCTTTCAGTGGAGAACTACGGGCGCTTTGAAAACTGCGGAATATATTACGCAGCCACCGCGATGGAATCGGCGTTTTGCCGCGAAAAGGAAGTCATCGTGGTCGGAGGCGGCAACTCAGCGGGGCAGGCCGCTATATTTCTGTCGGGCGTCGCCAAGCATGTGCATCAGATCGTGCGCGGTAAATCGCTGGCGAGCACAATGTCGCAGTACCTTGTCTCGCGCATCGAGAACTCGTCCCGCATCACCCTCTATACTCAATCCGAAATTGTGAAGCTCGAAGGCCGATCTTCTCTCGAAAGCGTCACTTGGACCAATCGCGAAACCGGTGAGTCGATCGAGAAACCGATTGAGACTGTCTTCGCGATGATCGGTGCCGAGCCAAACTCAGGATGGCTCTTTGGCACGGTGCGGTTGGATCAGAAGGGCTTCATTCTCACCGGCGGTACAGACGGCTTTGAGAGCACGCCTTACGCAACCAGCGTACCGGGCATGTTTGCGGTCGGCGATGTGCGCTCCAAATCCGTGAAGCGCGTCGCTTCTGCGGTCGGCGAAGGTTCCGTAGTCATCTCGTATGTTCATAGCTATCTCGCAGACCATCGCAACAACTTTGCGGCGGAACCGAACTCCGCGCTTGCAGCCTTACGATCGGCGAGCGCTGCTGCTACCTCGCAAGGTTGACGCACATTGAGGTAGATCATCTTCCAAACCTGTCATACATCACTTCGGCGTCCGCCGGTTATGACCGAACAGTGTGTTGAAGACACTAGCAAGTGCAATTCCAGCGACCGTAGATGCGGTGGAGGAAAAAGCCCGTGCCTGACTCTCCATTCCGCATCGATCCTCCGGACGACTACGCAATCTCGAAAATGACTTCGAGTTCGATAGGCATGCCGAGGGGAAGGCTAGCCACGCCGATCACCAGGCGAACGGCAAGCCTGTCGCTGCCAAAGATTTCGCGGAAGAGGTCCGATGCAGCGTCGGCAACCGGTGGCTGGTCAAAGAAATCTCCAGAGGTTGCCATGAACACGCCAAGCCGGACAACGCGCGTGATGCGGTCAAGCGACCCCAAATGCTTCTTAGCGGCGGCGAGCGCGCTCAAGGCCGCAGTGCGAACGGCATCGCGTCCAGCCTCTGCATCGAGCTCTTTCCCCATCCGCCCAACATATTTTGGCTTGTGGTCCACCACGGGGAGCATGCCGCTGAGGAAGAGCAAGCTGCCCGTCTGCAGGGTCTCGACGTAACTGCCAAAAGGCGAGGGAGGATCCGGAAGTTCAATGCCAAGTTCCAGCAGACGGCGCTCGGCGCTGCCCGGCTGCGAACCCTGTCCGGTTACCAACGGCCTACGTGCGCACCGCCGTCCACGTGTAGCACCTCCCCGGTTATGTAGCGAGCTTCAGCCAGAAAAACCACGGCCTCAGCGATGTCCTTCGCATCCGCGATCGCACCCATCGGCGAAAGCGTCTTCAACACTTCCTTCGGTGTTTCCTTGTGGAGTGCGGTGTCGACCTGGCCGGGCGCGACCGCGTTGAACCGAATGTTGTTCCTGGCGTATTCCATGGCAAGGCTGCGTGTGATCGTGTTCAGTCCGCCTTTCGTCATCATCGGAATCGAAGCGGGGGCGTCGGCCATGGGGTTGTCGGCCAACGCTGCAGTGATGGTGGTAACGCTGCCACCCGCGCCCTGCGCCAGCATTTGCTTCACAGCGAGCCGTGTGATGAACAGGAAGCCTTCGAGGTTGGTTGAGACAAACGAGTGAAAATCTTCCGCGGTGTAGTCGGTGAACGGCCTGGTGTAGAAGATGCCGGCAACGTTCACCACATGGTCGATGGTGCCGAACGCATTGATCGCGGCTGCGACGACTTTCTCGGCCGTTGCAGCCTGGCCAATGTCCCCATCAACGAGCGCAAGGTTCAACGACTGCGCATAACCGGCGCGGGAGATGCTTCGCGAGGTTGCCACCACGTTATAACCGCGATTAAGAAATGCATGGGCCACGGCGGCTCCGATGCCTCGCGAAGCGCCGGTCACGATAACTGCCTTGTTGTCTGCCATGCTTACCCTCCGTTCCCGGAGAGCGTCGGGGGAAAACAGCCGTCTGTGCGTTCGAGCCGACAACCACCAACTGCTCGTGCCTATCCTTATACACGAGTGAAATTCAACGGCTCCTCAAAAAATCCGTAAAACGCCCCGAATCTTGTGGAAAAAGTTCGGTCTACCGAATATGGTTCCTTCGTGTTCATGCCTGCCGGTTGTCAAGATCACCTCCGGGGATGCGTCATAAAGTCCTTCACAAGATCGGCAATCTCATCGGCAGCCGTGTCCAGTGCGAAGTGGCCGCCGTCGACAATGTGGACTTCGGCGTTCGGCACATCCTTGCGGTAGCTTTCTGGCTCGCTCGGGTCAAACGATGATTCGTACTTGCCCCAGATCACGAGCAGTCGCGGTTGCTTTTCGCGCATCCAAGCCTGCCACTTCGGATAGGAGTCCACATTGGTTCGGTAGTCGTAGAAAAGGTCGCTCTGGATCTCGGCCTGGCCGGGCCGATTCAGAAAATAGAACTCGTCGGTCCAGAGGTCGGGATCATGGCGCTCCACATCGGGATCGTTTCCGGCGTGTCGTGCACGCGTGGTCTCGAGCGACAAGAGATTGGTGCGCAACGCGCTCTCATTGGCAGCACGATCGGCCCAGAACGCGCGGCGTGTATTCCAGTTCGCTCCCAGGCCTTGGTTGTGCGCGACGGCGTCCTGCACGATCAGCGCCTCGACTCGCTCCGGATGCGCCAGTATCATGCGAAAGCCGACGGGGCCTCCGTAGTCCTGCATATATAAGGTGTAGCGCGAGAGCCCCAGCGCCTCAGTAAAATGATCCATGATCTCGGCAAAGTGATCGAACGTATATGCGAACTTCTTCGGGTCCGGCCAGTCACTGTGTCCGAAGCCGGGATAATCCGGCGCGATGAGATGGTAGCGGTCGGATAGCCGCACGAAAAGCGGTTCAAACATGCGCGAAGACGAAGGAAGCCCGTGCAACAGTAGCAGTGTTTGAGCATTCTTCGCGCCAGCTTCCCGGTAGAAGATCGATAGGCCATCGATCTGGATGGTGCGAAATGCAACGAGATTCATCGGCAATGTCCTCCCTTGCACTTCGACTGGCGCCAAACATGGCAACTTGATCGTGTAAATGATCGGAGTCCCCGATTCTTATGCCGCTGAAACCGACTTCGTCTTCCCATCGAGCGCCGGTAGAAGAAGTTTCAGAAGCGCTTCGTCCGAGAACGGGTTCTGACCTGAGATCAACTCGCGATCTTGAAGGGCGTAGCTCTGCCATGGAGCGACCACGCTTACGTCACCGCCCGCAGTACGCAAGGCGAAGTCCGGGTAGAAGAGAACCTTACCACCAATCTCAAGCGGCTCCCGCTGCTGCTCTTCCGCCGTCGAAAAGATCGTCATCCTATATCCGGAATAGATCCATCCTTGAGCTTTTGCATGCGCTCCAACGGCATCGCCCGCTGCCAGCGCTGCCACCACCTCAGTCGAATTCGGAAGCGCCGAGAGAAGTGAAATCGGGCCATGGCACAGCACCGCCGTAGGCTTGGATGTTTGATGAAAGTGTCTCATCACGTTGCCGGCGTCGGGATCATCGAGAAGATCGATCATCGGGCCATGGCCGCCAGGGACGAAAACAGCGTCATACTGATCCAGACCCGATGCAAGGACATCGGAGATGCGAGTTGGATTCTTGAGCCCAGTCAGGCTGTCGCGGAATTCTAGATAGTCCTTGAGCCTGGCCTCGTCCCCGCCGAAGAAGTCGGCTACAGCTGAATGGATATCCATTTGCGGCGTGTTGCCTTTGGGGTTGGCGAAAGTGATTTCGTAGCCTTCCTTCATCAGGGCGCGAGTCGGCACCGTCAGCTCGTTGAGATAGTAGCCAGCGCCGGCATATAACTTGCCATCTTTCAAGGGCAAACCGTGACCGCTCGAGACTAGCACTAAGACTTTTCCCTTTGTTGCCATTTTGTTCTCCTCTTTGAAATCGACTTCTGTTCTCCCGACTATGTGCTAGCCCTTCCTCCAAAGTGCGCAAGGACGGACCAACGCGGTTGAACGCAGGTTATGCCCCCGATGTCGGCGACGGTGAGGAAATGCGCGACAGAGAGCCCCTTGCGCGGGGGCATCTCATAGCTCTTCTGCGCGACTTACACCGCGTTCATTGATGGCTCCATTCGATTCGTTGTTCATTACAAGTACGGTGTCCCGAGTCCCGCTCCCACTCATAAAAAATCGATCGACGCCAGCTAATGCAGCAGCGATTCCCAGTTGGCTGGCACTCTTCCTGCGGGCCCAGGTGCGGGCTGATTTTTTGGATGCGAATGAGGCGGAAGTAACTCCACACTCTTGATCATCCCCTGCTTCTCGTAATCGAAGAACCAATCCTCACCCGGCTCGAAGCTGGCTATGATCGGATGCCCTGTCGCTGCCGCATGCTTGGATGCATGCTGGCTCGGAGAACTGTCACAGCATCCGATGTGCCCACACTCCGCACACCGGCGGAGATGAAACCACCAACCCTTCGGTGACGCCATGCATTCCACACACCCATCGCCGCTAGGCTTCGAAGAGAGGTTGATTCCGCGCTGAACCTTAATCATTTCCGGTTTTCCCTTCGCGTCCTCTGTTCGCAAAATGATATCAAGGCAGCAGCGAGATCTTCCCCGTACCACCCTTCTCCCCGGCAGTTTGAACCTCGGACGTCTTGCTGAGTTGCTGCCGAATAGACTTGCTCAGAATTCCGTTTTAAGTACACGACAAACATTGCTGCGAGATCTGTGCTGCTACGGGTGCACGATCTGAAGGACGATCTTGCCGGGCTTGTGGGGTGCGCCCGCAAGCATGCTTTGCGCCTGGCGCGCCTCAGAAAGCGGCAGGATTGAGCCCACGCGGGCTGTGATTCTGCCTGCGTCAAACAATGTGGTGAGTGTCTGCAGGCGCGCGGTGGTCACCTCAGCGTAGAAGAAAACGGCCTCTGCGGGCAGCGGCTGCGCGGAGACCACTGTGACGAGTTTGCCACCGGTTTTCAATGCAGCGACGCAGCGTTGAAACGTAGGGCCCCCAACCGTGTCGAGAATGGCATCCACCTGCGGGAGGTCCTGTTCAAATGCAGGCTTGCTCGAGTCGATGATGAATTTCGCGCCCAATGAACGGAGCCGGTCTTCGTCGTCGAAGTGGGCGACGGCAACGACCAGGATTCCGGCGTCCACGGCCATTTGTACAGCGTAGGCCCCGACGTTTCCGGCGGCTCCGACTACCATTACCGTTTGTCCGCGCGTCGCTTGAGCATACTGGAAAAGCATTTGCCATGCGGTCACCGCTATGACGGGAGCCGATGCTGCTTCTACGTAATTCAACGATCGCGGTTTGCGGGCGACCATCCAGGCCGTGGCCGCGGCGAACTCGGCCTGGGCGCCACAGAACTGCGGGTTGGTGACGCCATAGACTTCGTCGGCCGGCGCGAAGTCCGTAACGCCGGGGTCGACCTTTTCGACGACACCGGATAAGTCCGAACCGAGGGTGAGCGGAGGTTGTGGGCTGACCTTGCTCTTGCCCCCACGGATGATCGCGTCCCAGGGAGCGACGCCCGCGGCCATCACGCGCACCAGAACTTCGCCAGGGCCCGGCGACGGCACCAGCACATCCTCGACCATCACGACGTCCGGCGGCCCGAATCTGTGAATTCTGGCTGCTTTCACGGGTGATTCCTCCCCACATCGGAGATGCTCGGGATCCGGCAGAGACCCGAGCCCCCATCGATAATGAGTGCGCTGCCAACGGTGAATACCGATTCATCCGAGGCTTAAAAACACAACCACGTGCATGTCCCGCAAAGAGCTCAAGGTATCAGCAAGACCTTCCCGATACCGCCCTTTTCTGCCAATGCCTGAGCCTCGGCCGCTTTGTTGAGCGGCAGTTTCGGGCCAATCGGGATTACCAACTTGCCATCTCGCACCGCTTCGGCCATGGACTGGAGCGTTTCCCTGTCAAACTTCGAGAAGACCGGCACCACCTTTACGGTGGGGTACTTCGCGGCGTTCTGCGGCGCCCCGACAACCGAAGCAAACACTCCTCCCGGCTTTACCTTGGCGATCAGTTTCCGGGCGGTTGTTCCGCCGACCGTATCCGCAACCGCATCGAGCGGCGGAAGATTTGCGATCGCGGTGGCGTCGTCGGTTGCGACCACCTGATCCGCGTCGACAGTCTTCGCCTCATCCATTTGCCGCTTCAAAACTCCCGCGATCACAGTTGCCCCGCGGTTCTTCGCAGTGAATACCGCCGAGCGCCCGACATTTCCTTGAGCACCTACGACAATAACTGTCTGGCCTGCTTTGATTTCCGTAGCTGAAAGGAGCTGGTTGCCGGTCGTCGTCACCAGCGGCAGCGCCGCCGCCTCGATCATGTCAAGGCCCTCGGGAATATCCGCTAGGATGTCAGCTTTCACCACGCAGAGTTCGGCATACGTGTTGTCCGCCATAGCGAACACTCGGTTGCCGGCAGTGAAGGTTTCAACTCCCGGTCCAACGTTCACCACAGTCCCCGACATATCGACTCCTATGAGGCCTGGGAACTGAATGGGATAAAAATCCTTTGTCAATCCAGCGCGCCGCTTGTAGTCGATCGGATTCACGCTCGCGGCGGCGACCCGCACCAGCACTTCGCCCCGTCCGGGAACCGGGTCAGGGTACTCCTCGAACTTCAGTACTTCCGGACCACCATATTCGTGGACAACGATTGCTTTCATGATTCATCTCCACTCTTGCCATTACTTCTTCCGTCGGCCGAATCTCTGACCAGCGGATTCCTAGCGCTGTACTCGGCGTTCGCGCGTCACAGCGCCTTTGGCGGCAGCCTCTCCTCTATTCTTTTGAGGATGAATGCCCAGGTCGTGCCATGACGTTTCCGCGAGGTTGACGCCGTAGTACTGTGCAGCTTTCTCGATATTCGTGAACGCCAAAGCACGGTCGGCATCGGAGACGTCGATGACTTGATCGAACCGCGCGACCGCGTTACGCACATGTTGTGCGTCGGTCATGGGTTCTTTATGCTGCTTCGGAAATGCGTAGACGCTGTCGGGTAAGTCGCTCTGCGTCGTCAGCTGTCCGTGCTTCTCGTGAGGTTGCCAGGTTGCTTCCGGCATGTCTTTGCCATCCTTTCTTCAAATACGGGGAAACAGTCGCTTCATCATTCATCTTCAAGTTGGACAAATAAGCATGAATGAGCACTTGGATGAAGAAAGCCGGGGTTGGTCAGGCTGCGGCGTTATCAGCCGCTGTGGGCTCGAATGCCCTTGCCCACGTTCGCATTATTTGCTATTAAGCCAGAAGTGGGGGTGAAGAATCAATCGGACGATGGTATCGGCCGGCACCTTCGCAGCCGGTGCAGCGACAAAAGAGTTGGGGAAATTCGAAATTCACAATACTTTTGGCAAGCCCGCAGCATACCAACGCGGCTGTTCCCAGCCAAACGCGGGTGTCACTCTGAATCTTTGAGAGAAACGGGAGGACTCCAAGCATGCGTTCTGACATTGTTCCCGGAGGTATTTTGCCCGATTACCAACTGCCCGATCACACGGGCAAGCTGCGCAAACTCAGCGAGCTACAGGGCGAGGACCCGCTGATCCTCACGCTGGCGCGCGGCCACTATTGCCCAAAGGAGCACCAGCAGCACTTGGAACTCGCCGCGTTCTACCCGAAGATCGCGGTGGCATACACTCAGATCGCCACGATCGCCACTGACGACCACCATACTCTTCAGGAATTCCGCGCGTCAGTCGGAGCCCAGTGGACTTTCCTTTCGGACCCCGGCCGAACGATTCAAAAGGATCTCGACATCCAGGAGTACACCGACCCCGAGCACAATCCGATGATCCCGCATACGCTTGTGCTCAAGCCGGGCCTCGTGATTTGCAGCATCTATAACGGCTACTGGTTCTGGGGCCGTCCGTCGATCGCCGATCTTTGGCACGATCTGCGCGCAGTGACGAGTGAAATCCGCCCAGACTGGGATCTGAGTACTCCTGGACTCCGCGAGGCGTGGAATGCGGGTGACTTCTCGCGTTTCCACGGGTGGAACAAGCAAGCCGGTAAGGAAGCCCCCTCGATTGTACCGAAGAAATAGTGCAGCCACCATCTCTGATCTACTGCCGCCCTGGGCGTGGAAACGCCGCGGGAGTGGAAGAACCTCAGTCGAATGCTGTTCTTGTTCCCCCTGGGCTCTTTACACGCCCTAAGGATCGCTCCCGGCCTTGCACATGCCCCATTCTCGGTTCCCGGCGCCATCTCGAAATCAAAACCGGCATTTCCGGTTCGCTCCCTACCGTGTCAGAAATTCGGCAGTTACACCTTGAGCTGTTAAGGGGAAGCAGTGGTAAGCTTGCGATTAGGTCTTTCGCATTCGAGGCAACCCAAACCTCCCAAAGAATGAGATTCCGCAAACCCCTAAGGGATGACATCCGATGGAATCCGGTCCGAGTTCTGCGCCCGAATTGGCAATTTCTGCGAATGCTGTCGCGCAGGCCGTAGTCGCACCACTCACTCGCGCTGCTATCTTTCTGGTCGTGACCATAAACTCGGAGCCCGACAGCCGCACGGCCATTCGGTCGTTCTGCGGAGATCTCGCTGGACTGGTGCGCGAGGTGGAATTTCGCGACATTGAGGCGGGTCTTTCCTGCGTCATGGGGATTGGGTCCGACGCGTGGCGTCGGCTCTTCGGTGATCCGTGCCCGGCAAACCTCCATCCCTTCCGTGAGATTCGCTCCGGGACACGCCATGCGGTCCCGACGCCAGGCGACTTGCTTTTCCACATCCGTGCGAAACGCATGGATCTATGCTTCGAGTTGGCGACGCAAATTATGGCACGAATTGGCGATGTCGTATCGCCGGAAGACGAGGTGCACGGATTCCGTTACTTCGACGACCGCGATCTCCTGGGTTTTGTCGACGGCACAGAAAATCCGCGGAATGAAGTGGCAATGGAAGCCGTATTCATCGGAGAGGAGGATCGAGAGTTTGCCCGTGGCAGCTACGTCATCGTGCAAAAATATCTTCACGATCTTGATGGGTGGAATGGACTATCGACCGAGGCGCAGGAAAGAATCATCGGCCGCACCAAGCTGTCCGACATTGAATTGGACGATTCCATCAAGCCAGCCTCCGCGCACAACGCGCTCACGACAATTGACGAGGATGGGAAAGAGGTCAAGATTCTGCGCGACAACATGCCCTTCGGCCACGTCGCATCCGGCGAATTTGGCACTTACTTTATTGGCTACAGCCGCGCGCCGAGCAGGATTGAGCGAATGCTCGAGAACATGTTTATTGGCCGCCCGCCCGGCAACTATGACCGGCTGCTCGACTTCAGTCGCGCTGTCACCGGAAACCTCTTCTTCGTTCCGTCCGCGACATTTCTTGAAAACGCGGCCGGTAATGCGCCTGCGGATGCGGTGCCGTCCGCTGTGTCAACAGTGGCCAAACCTGCTCCATCCCTTCCTCCGCTAAAAGATGGTTCGCTCGGTATCGGTTCCCTCAAAGGAGACATACAACATGAATAACCTTCATCGAGAGCTTGCCCCCATATCCGAGGCTGCGTGGGCGCAGATCGAACAGGAAACAACGCGCACGCTGAAACGGCACCTTGCCGGACGGCGCGTCGTCGACGTGCAGGGACCGGCAGGGATAGACGTCTCCGCCGTCGGCACTGGCCACCTGCGCAAGATCCCGGCTCCGACGGAGGGCATCGTCGCCAGGCAACGGGAAATAAAGGCGCTGGTTGAACTGCGTGTGCCGTTCGAGCTCGACCGCCAGGCTATCGACGACGTCGCACGTGGCGCTGGCGACTCAGACTGGCAACCTGCCAAGGACGCCGCGCGCATGATCGCTTATGCCGAGGACGGGGCCATCTTCGAAGGCTATTCCGATGCCGGGATCGTTGGCATCCGACAAGGGACCAGCAATCCGAAGATGACGCTGCCAGGCGATGTGCGGGAATATCCGGATGCCATTGCTCGGGGACTCAGCCAATTGCGGCTCGTAGGCGTCAATGGTCCCTACGCGGTGCTCCTCGGCGCCGACGCCTACACAACTCTGGCTGAGACCAGTGATCACGGATTTCCAGTACTGGAACATGTCAAACGGCTCGTTGACGACAAGATCATCTGGGCACCCGCGATCGAGGGCGCCTTTGTGGTGACTACCCGCGGCGGCGACTTCGCCCTGCACATTGGTCAGGATGTCTCCATCGGCTATTTGAACCACACCGGTACGACTGTCGGCCTCTACTTGCAGGAGACATTTACCTTTCTGCTGCTCACGACTGAGGCAGCGATCGCGCTGGCTCCGCCTGTAAAGTCGCAACAGAGCTAACGGGCACAGTGTCGCTTGCCGGCGAGCAACATGGTTTCGCTCGAATTAAAACTGCGGATGCCCTACATTCTCCTTTGCATGAGCCGCAAGGCAATTTAAATCTTCCACTTACGGAGATGTCTTGGGACTTGTCCCGAAATGTGTTTACAAATCCTGTCGACTTGGCCGAAAAACCGGCTACTCGCGAGGAGGCGGCGCCTGGCTTTTCGCGAATACTGCACGATTCAGGTCCCGATTTCGCGAGTCGTGTCTGAATGACCGTTATATCGGAACTTTGGTGGTTCTTCGCCTTTCCAGGGCAGGCCCCCGGGCGACCACGTTGAGCAGGCCGCTCGAAACTTTCCAAATGGGCACGACGCGACAGGAACGCACCACCCGCCTGCGCAGACGAGGAGATTTCCGAGCGCCTCAAGCTTGAGACACAAGTTACTTCAGCTCCTGTGAGTCCATCCCATTGAGAGCCCCTGTTAAACCGCAGCCCTTACACT
>CAWBIG010000028.1:5000-52602 GCA_963788435.1 uncultured Acidobacteriota bacterium
AGTCGAAACGAATCGAAGAAAGTAAGCAGAGACGTGCACCTGTCGGCTCGTGAAAGCTCGTGTCCGTGCAGTCGAGCGGATTCGAAGAAAGTTCAGCAGCAGCGTGCCCTGTGCGGGAAGGAACAAGGGCCAATGAGACGACCCAAATGCAAAGCGAAGGTGGCCAGCCTGAGGTGAGCAGAACGACACAGCAGCTGGCGGAGTTTGGGAACCTGATCGGCACGCGAAAGCGAGTGAGCCACAAAGATTTTTCCGTGGCTCTCCGTCTTCGCTTCGCAGCCGATCAGGGCGTCTCCTGGTTCGTTGAGGTTAGTCGATGAGCAGATGTCATTCGCCGTTGTCTCGCCCGGAAGAGTCGGAAAAAATCCAGCGAGAGCCAGAAACATATTTGCATGTGCTGCGTGATTGCGCGAGTCTCCGGCACGTTGGCAGCTGCTGCTGGTTACTGTTTGCGAACTATGGAGGTTGACAGCAAGAATGCCAAACGAAAGCGCCCCGATGATGCAGGAACAGAAAGCGAGGTTTCTGAGAAAAAGAGAAAGCAGGTCTTTACGCCACCGCGAGAACTTGCAAAGAAGCTGTTTTCCTCGTCTGATGCTGGCGCGCCTGTCAATCTCAACCAGATCCTGTTTCCTGCAAGCTGGCAAGACATCCCAGCGCGTTGTCAGCGTGGCTCAGAGGCTTACAGTTTGGCAAGATGGCTGCGACACATGCAGGACACGCATCGCCCGGCGAAATCTTACGATCCGACGTTGCGAAGCTCAGAAAGCGTTTTCATCGCCGCGCCCGAAATTGGCTGCTCAGCCGTCACCTTTCTGCTCAAATGGAAAACCGTGGTGACGCTGCAACCGGACGCTTTGTTGCGCAGCTGTCTGGAGGCCAACATCTCGATTTACCAAGGTCGCACTCGCGTCAAAATCATTTCGGCGCCGTTTCTGGACTGGATGGCGACCCAATACGCGACCGAAGCGCCGCGCAGCATCGTCTATGCCGATTTGGACACGGACTGGCAAGATTGGCGCCAGGCGGCTCGTGGTGGCGCTGCCTCTGAGCTCGATGGATCGGCGGATTCTGCGGATTCCGCGCCTGCCGAGCACGACATCGCCGCGCTGATCAAATCGATGCTCTTGCCCGCTGACAGTGCAGACGGCTCAGCTGCGCCACAAGTCCCGCTGATTGCGCTGCGCATTGCCAAGCGGGACACGACACCCAACAAGCTGGTGGCTGAGCTCAAACACGCGCCTGTGCAGCTGTTCGTCAACGAGCATCAAGATCTCAGCGCAAAGCAAACACACTTCTATGTGATTGCTCTGGCCAAATCTCCAGCCTCGGCCTTATCCGCAGCAGCGCCGTTGGGATCGCCTTCCAAGCCCAAAGTTCGGGCCGGAACCGACTCGAAATCAGCAGCAACAGCATCAGCCGGCGATGCACACTCACACCCTTCCTCCTCCTCTTCGTCTCCCCGCTCGTTGCCTTCCGAGCCCTCCGATCCTGACTTTGGTTTTGGCTCGACCGCCGATTTGGAATCTGATCATTCTGGCGATTCTGCTGATTCTGGCGGTTCTGCTGCGCTGAGCATCGCAGACTGTTCTGCCTTGGACTCTGCCTTGAATGCTGCTGGCTCTCGTGATACTGACTCTTCTGAATCGGCTGCGCTTTCCATGCCTTGCTCCGCCCACAGATTCACCTCTAGGGCCCGAGCTCCAGCTCGGCACAGACCAGCACAAGCGCAAACACGCATGCGCCGAGGACAACCAGAAAGAGACTCACAAAGACAAAGCCATGGAGAAGGGGAGAGAGAAGGAGAAACCAGCGCCGCCCAAAAATCGTCGAGCGCAGTGCCCGCGTCCACACATCGCCAATTTGTCACGGTAAACATTCTGTGTGCTTGCGCTGCTGTGCTCGCTGTCTTTTCTCTGCTTGGGCTCTCTGTCTGTTTCAGTGTTGTTTTCTCACCTTCTTGGTGTTTATTTTGCCAGCTTTTCCAGCAGCGCGATGGGAAGACACGAGGCATGTGGCAGCGATTGCTTCAGGTATCTGGGTGGTGCTTTCTTTCATGACTTCTGCTTGTTGCTTGGACCGCCAATGTTGTTGTGATGCGCAGGTGATGAGCTCTCAGCTGTACAATTTGCCGCGCTGTCAGTCCATGATCCACAACGAACTGGTACCTGCTGATCTATCCATCTATTCCGTCTGCCCTCCCCCCCCCCCCCCCCCAACCCCTCTTCCGTCCGTCTGATTTGCACTCATTGATCTGCAGGTTCGGCTGCTGAGCGAGGGCGTGCATGCGACGACCAACAGCTCTATTCGCGGCTGCGCTCGTACTTCCACGCGCAAGTGGTCACCAGAGCGGACTACAAGAGCACCAAGTCGGAGGAGGTCTGTTACGAGGCTGGTTGTTTGAGTTGTTGGTTGTTTTTGATTGGTTCACTGCCTGCCCTTTCCCTCCCCTCTTCCCATGTCTTCCCCTCCCCTTCTCTCTCTCTCTCTCTCTCTCTCTCTCTCTCTCTCTCTCTCTCTCTCTCTTGGCCTCCCTTGATGAACCTAACAACTGCCTTATTCGAAGGGTCGGTCGGACAGTCGCGCCGCTGACATCGCCAAATTCCTGCTGCCCGCCCTCGCTCCCAGTGGCGATGCGGAGATGCTGGACGTGGGTTGCGCTGAAGGCTCGATTACCGCTGCTGTTGGGCGAGGCGAGCTCTTTTTTCTTTGGGGCTGCTATTTTGCGGTCTCGTGTTCTGATCTATGGGTGTGTGCTATTGCGCAGCGCTGGAGTTCGAGCCGACCGCATTCACGGTCTGCTCTCTTTCCTCTCAGTTCTGTTTTGTCTCCGTGCTTGCTTTTCATTTCCTTATCCCCCGTTTCTGAACACTTCCTACGACCTTAGGGGAAACTCGATGTTCGCGACGTCTCCGATACCTCCGGTTTCGTATTCACTCTCCAATCTGATCCGACCAAGCTTCCCTATGACAACGAGCGCTTCATTGGTGTTGGTGCTGATGGCTCGTCACCATTTCGATTGACCCCGTGGCTATGCTGGCTGAGGTGATTTTTTCTTCAGTTTTTCTTGCGCCATTTTGGCAGTGGCTGTTTGTGTTTGCTTCCTGTGTGCTTCTTTGTGTTTCGAACTAACTCCGTGTTTGCGTCCCTGTTTTGTGTCTGACAGATCGGCGCGTGCTGAAGCCCGGCGGTCTGGTGGTCATTCGCGAGCACGACTGCGGCTCGCCCCTGCTCTCCATCGTGCTTGACCTCGTCCACGGGATGTACACGCGCGTCTGGCCGGAAACGGTTGGTTTTCTGTTTTCTGCTCATCGTTCTGTTTTCCGTTTCTGATCTGTCAATCTGATTTTGCTGTGTCTAATACTGATGCTGTTTGGTGCGTTCAGGCGGAGCAGCCGAGTTTTTGCGACACCTATTTCGCCTTGTATCGTCCGCGAGCCGAGTGGCGCTCCATGCTGACCAGAGCCGGATTCAAGCAGCACAACAACAGCCCGGACAGGTCACTTACAGTGCTTGTTACCGTGTGGCTCTTCGTTTCTCATCGTTTTCATGGTTATTGGCAGTGATCGCATCTATCGCGAGGTCACTCCGCGCAGTGCTCGCCCCTTCCGCGGCCGTGACTACTCGGGGCCGCAAGCGCAGCACGTGCCCAATCCGCAGCAAACTTACTATGGGCTGTACGTCAAAACCAGTGGCTATGGCAGCGCTGGTACTCAGTCAGGTGGTGCTGGCAGCGCTGGCGAGAGAGATGGGTACAGGGAACGCAGCGACAGCGACTCTCCATTTTCCTCTGCCTCTGCTTCTTCTTCTACGGGTTCGAGCTCGCGCTCCGGATCTGACGCCCGCCATCCGCTTCTGGCTTCGTGTATGACTACGGGATTGGCTCAGCGCAAGTCAAGTTCGAGTTCGCGACCAGGCTCGGCTTCCGCTGGAGCGTCGCGTGACAGCAGACGTTCAAGTTGATTGGTTTGTGAATGACTTTTCTCTTGGCAAAGGATGGATGGAACACCAGCTTGTCCTCTCAACATTCCTCTCGAACTGATCATCAAGGGATGAAAGGAGAGGCCAAATGGGGATTTTCAATGTCCGCGATCATATATCAGCTGGGTCGAGTTGCGATGAATTTTTCGACAGATCGGTTTTTCCGTGGGCTGGAATCACCACTAAAACCCTGCACTATATCGGCTATCTTCTGCTAGTTTCAACTATAATCGCGCAGTGTGGTACGTGCGTTGTGGTTTTTTGGCCACTTTCGTATTTCCCGTGTTTGAACTGAAATTGGACATGCTCCCTGCTTTCTGAGTTTATTTTGCTGTTTGTAATGGTCAACTATCACTGTCCTGTGGCGAACGGTGTGGATGTCTGCAGAGGCGTTGTTGATGTCTGCAGGATATTAGAATCAGCAAGCTTATTCCTGTGTTTACAGCTGCAGATGACGCGCCCGTACAGAGACCGAACAGTCTGCAGAGTACGGCAACTGCGATGCGATGATGACGAGAGGAGGAATGAGAACGAATGCGTTTGTTGGTTTTGGCTGTTTGTTTGTCCGTGTGTTGTGTTGGTGTTGTGTTGGGGTCCTTCTGTTTGTGATCCACGTAATTGTTTCGATTTGGTGTCTGAGCTTCCTGCTGGGCATGTGTTGAACAGTGTCTGCAAGTATCTGCAAGCTGATTTCTGTGTTTTCAGCAGCAGGTGTCGTGCCGGTACGGAGATCGAACTTCAGTCTGCAAAGTACCTGCAGCCCCTGGCAACAGGTCGACACGCCGGTGACCTGGTATGTACCTGCAAGCCGTGTTTTTCCGCTGATTTCACATGCGAATTTTGGTTTCCCGACTCAATCGTTGTTTGCGGTTTTGCTTCAGGTTTTGTGACGCGGGCGATCAGGCATTGTCGCAAGCATCCAGCGGACGCAGCACCACTTCGCTCACTTTTAGCGAATTCCAAGAGTACGGAGACACCGGTCCAGTTTCTCGTTCTTCGCCGGTAATCATGACGAACAATGACGCGATTGGCATTTCGGCGAGCAGCACACCGTACAGCAGCGGCAGCACTCAGAGCCATTGCCCGAGCTCGGGCTCAAGCGTTGCCGCATGCAGCAATTTGGCCTCGTGCATAGTCAATACCTTCATCGTGCCCTGCTCGCCCCTGTGGTCCGGCGCAAGTTACACCAGCATGGGCTACGGATACTTCAGTCAGTTCCCCCCTCCGGTAGTTACCCCGAAGTTGAGTTCGAATTCACAGGTCCGAAATCTGTTTGCTTTGGTTTGGTTTTCTGTTTGTTCGTTCTGTCTTTATTCTTTTGCTTGAGCTGCTCACTTTCTCATGAATGGGTTTGTTTCTGTTTCCTGTTTGGTTTGGTTCGGTTCGCACGGTGTAGTTTGGCGACACGTGCTCCTATCTTGGTCGATATCACCACCTCCGGTTCCTGCTCAACCACCGGCGGGGCCGGACTCCACCTCTCACCGCTACTTGCACGCGCTAACTTCGCGCGCTGAGCACGACCACGCCGTGTCAAAATGCTTTGGGCTCGCCTGCGACTTCGCAGGCGTGCAATCTGGGCCTGCGGAAGTGCCTTGTGCTTTTTTGTTGGTGTTTCGTTCTTGGCTTCGCGCTGTGTTGTATGCTGCTGTCTGTCCGGCTCAAAGTTTTCTGACTAATGCGCACCTCACTCTTTTTCTTCGCATTCCTGGGCTCGCAGCCACGGCGCCAGCTCACCCCTCCTCGCGCCCACTGCCGGTTCGCCCACCTCGAGCTCGCTGGGCGCTCTCCTGTGCCGTGCTAGCAACGGAGGCCCCGCGATCACCGGGTATGTGATCTACATCCAAACCGGGGTAGCGGCAGCTTCAGCACCTATTCCTCTAATACCGGCAGTACTGCCACGTCTGCGACCATTAGCGGCCTGAGTCCTGGCGTTGGCTATGCCTTCGAAGTCGCGGCGATCAACGCGGTGGGCACCAGCCTGACGCAGCGATGCAGTTCGGTTGTGTAGACCAGCGGTACGCTCTTGTTTTGTCCTGTTTGCTGGGCTTCTGCCCTCTTTCCCCCTTGTCTCGGCTCTGGATTGTGTGGGCTGTTCGTGATCTCCCTCTGCTTCTCTTCCGCGCCCCCCCCCCCCCGCCCCACGCACACACATACACACACATTCACCTCTGTCTCCGTCTCTGTTGCGTGTGTCTGTTCAGCCTTGGCGCCTTCCCAGCCAGCCGCGCCGACCATTAGCAGCGTCCTTCAGACCACGCTTCAGCTCACCTGGACCGCGCCAAACGCCAACGGAGCAGCCATCTCGGGCTATGTATTCTCGTGCAAAGTGGAGGCTCTGGCGCGTTCTCCACGTATTCTGACACTCGTTCCACGGCTGTTACCGCGACAGTCAGCGGCCTTAATGGGGGCACTAAGTACGCTTTTGAGATCCAAGCCATTAACTCGGTGGGTACCTCGATTGCGAGCCCGCCTAGATTACTGTTACCACTATCCGTGAGTCCTCTCTCCTTCTCTCTGTTCGTCTCTCTCTCTCTCTCTCTCTCTCTCTCTCTCTCTCCGTCGTCTCTGTCCGCTCTCTGTGTGTGTGTCTGTGCTCATTCTCCCTCTGTGTTCTGCGCAGCCCTCCTGCCAGAGTGTGCCCTACCCGTGCCCATCGCTCGCCGCCTGCATCAACACCAATTACGGGTGGTTTGCTACCCTATGCCATGTCGCCTACCCTCACCTATTACGAAACCGGACAAGCCTGGACCGGGAATACAGTCATGAATAGCACCAAAGGGCGGAAAGCGCTCTGCATTACTCCTTAACCCGGGCAATGCGACCTCGTTGCAATCCATTTCGCTTAGCGCAAAGGGCTTAGTCGCTACTTCGCTCCTCGTCAAGCTTACACTATGATCGGTCGCCCTTGCCCTTCTCCACGGTTCAGCTGCAATGCGACATCCCCGCCGGGGTTGGCGGTCATCCGCTGTCGGCGGCGCTCCGCTCTCCCTGCTTCCTGTCTGATTGCTTCACCGTGTCCAGCGTCGCGACCTTCGATGGTCCACCTGTGATTTTCAAGGACACGCTGCGATTGGCGTCTCTGCCTAACAACAAAACCAAGCAATACGCAACCGAGCCAGCAACGACAAAAAAAAAAAACGTATTGCGGGATTTCGAGCTCATGCAGAAGCTCGCCATGGTGATGAACCAGCGCCGCGAGGAGCGCGGCAGCATCGACTTCGACCTGCCCGAGCCAGTCATCCAGTTCGACGAGAACGGCCAGATGCGCGGCATCACACGCGCTGAGCGCACCTGGGCAAACCGTCTCATTGAGGAGTTCATGCTCGCCGCCAACGAGTGCGTCGCCACCTGGCTTGAAGACCTCGGCGTCCCCTCGCTCTACCGCATCCACGAGAAGCCGGCCCCCCGCCGCGTGGTCCAGTTTGAAGAGCTCGCCGCCGGCTTCGGCTACTCCCTCGGCCTCGGGGCACTCCCGGTCAAGCGCATCCAGACTCGCGGCGACCGCCGCGATGCCCAACGCAGCGGCCGCCGCGCGCGTGAAGTCGAGGTGCCCGAAGACATTGCCGTCACCCCGCGCATGTACCAGCGGCTGGCCAAGAAAATCGAAGGCAAGCCCGAAGAGCGCATCCTCAGCTACTTGATGCTTCGCTCGCTGCAGCAGGCGCGCTACTCAGAGATCAACGAAGGCCACTTTGCCCTGGCCGCGCCCACCTACACCCACTTCACCTCGCCCATTCGCCGCTATCCCGACCTCATCGTTCACCGAATCACAAAGGTGCTTTTGCGCGCCGGTGTCTCCGGTCGCGGCGCTATCTCGAAAGGTCGGCTGGATTCTCCCTGGACACACCCGCACGAGAGTCTCGCCGATCGGCCCCGCGCTGATTTGCCGACTCACGGGGTGCCCCATCCTAAGCGCAGCCTCACCGCGCTTAGGGTGGTGGGGGGAAAAACAACGATCGCCCCCCCCGTCCCCGAATCCGAGCTTGCCCAGATCGCGGAAGAAACCAGCCTCACCGAGCGCCGCGCCGCCGAGGCCGAGCGAGAGCTGGTGGAGTGGAAGAAGGTACGCTTCATGCAGGACCGCGTCGGCGAGGAATTCGCCGCCCTCGTCCTCAATCCCACCAAATATGGCCTCTTCGTCGAGTTGACCGATCTCTTCGTTGAAGGTTTGGTCCCCATCGACACGATGCGCGACGACCGCTACACCTTCCGCGAGAACACCCACGAGATCGCGGGCGAACGCCATGGCCGTCGGTTCCGCGCCGGCGACCGCGTCCAGGTCATCCTCGACCGCATCCTTCACCAGGAGCGCCGATTGCAGCTTTCGCTAGTCGAAGAAGGCATCCCTCTCACCGGCAAGCGTCCGCCCAAGGCGCCCGCCAAGCCGAAAAGGGCCCGCCGCGAGCAGCCGCGCAGCACTCCGTCGAAGGCGCGCAACAAATTCGGCCGCGGCAAACGCCGCTGACCGTCGTCGTTTGAGTGCTGAAACCGGCTACATGCCGCTTTGCTTGGCTGCAAAGTCCGCGATCACCGGAATCCGGAAGATCTTCCCATTCAGTGCGTTAAGCACCACGATGAGCCAGAGGACGAAGAACGCCAGCCAAACGATCATCGCGACAGGGGCCATAATCAGAATCAAGCCCGGGACGATGAGCGAGATCCTCAGTGCGACATCTATTACAACCGCGGCAATTGAGAGAAAGATCGACTGCCAGCAATGGAACCGCACCTTCGCGCTCTGGTTGTAAGGAGCCATCGCCAAAAAGATGATCGCCGGGATGAAGGTGATGTAGGCCAGGGCGCTGGTGGCGTTCTCGCTCAAGCCGGCCGACTGCGCCTGCGGAGGTTGCGGGATCTGTTCAAATGGTTCGGGCATGGAATCTCCTTTGCGGTATATGGATCAAGGCGGTATAGATCTTTCGCACCGTCGCTGAACCGCATCCGGAGCAAAACTTCACCACGATGGCACGAGGTCTTCAGTCCCAGCGGGCAACATGAAGCATCATCAGGAAAGCGCCGTTTCTGCTCGGTTGTCAAGAGAATTCCACGCCGTGCCGCGCGCGGCGAATCCGCCAGCCCTTTACCGGCGCTCACCCGCCGTTCCCTTACAATGGAACCTGACAGGAGAGAGAATCCCGCATGCCGCACATGGTGTTTTGCGTCCGCAACAAGCGCGAAATGGAAGGCCTGGACGAGCCGCCCTTCGACTCCGAATTCGGCCAGAAACTCTACAAGAACGTCTCCAGGGAAGCTTGGAACGAGTGGCTCAACCGCCAGAAAATGCTGCTCAACGAATACCGCCTCCAGCCCTGGACTCCGCAGGCACAGCAGTTCCTCGTGGAGCAGATGGAAGACTTCTTCTTCGGCTCCGGCTCCGCGCTGCCCACCGAGTACGTCCCCCCGTCGCACTAGGCAGCGTCCGACGGATCCAGGCTTGGAGCTTGCGGAGGGAGCAGGGGCCTTCAGGCCCCCGACTTGTGGCCCGAATATCATGGGCTTTAGCCCCGGGGCTTTCGCATGGCGTCCTGAAAACCGATTCACCAGACGCTTCCTGACGCGGGTTGCCCCATATTCCTCGTCCGCCGTGCCGGAGGGACATCGGAGGGAAGCCGGCACCCTATTGAGCTCCCGCCCCTGGTGTAAACTTGTTCAAGACCCCACAGCCGGCTCATCCCAGGGCCGGCTCAATCGTGTCGGGACGTGGCTCAGCCTGGTAGAGCACTCGCTTGGGGTGCGAGGGGTCGGCAGTTCAAATCTGCCCGTCCCGACCATATTTAGAATCAGCCGTTTACAGTTAAGGAAACAGGCTCGATCGCAAGTGGTCGCAATGACGGTTGAACACCACTATGGGGAAAATCTGTAGGCCCCAGATTGATTCCAGAGGATCAGCGTTTGTCTCTGGGTTTCAATGTTCTTTTGCGGACAAAGGAGGCTAGCCTCGCTGCCGCAGCCTTTCCGGCCTCAAAATCATCATCCGGGCCTCTTTGCTTCCCGGGGATAGTTAGGGCGAAGCAATCCTTATGCCGCAGCGGCTCTCGATCTCCTCATAGCAAGGGCGCAGCCGCGCCTGATCAAGAGGATCGTAATACTTAGGGTCAGGACGCCAGCATAGCGCGGCAATATCCTCGGTCCATTCTCCGTCGCTCGAAAGCGCGTGTTGCTTCAGGATCTCATTTAGCCTCTGTGAACTGGCCACGCAATCGACGCCGTTCTCCATGCCCCATGCGCGTGGTTGGAATTGCGCTGAAGATGCGACGAAGTCTTTCAACTGGGCGGCCAGATTACCGTGCTTGAGGAGGCGGCCGGTGCGCTCGTTGACGAAAACGCGTGAGCCCATCTCCGCGTCCTCGTAGACGCCCACAGGCGTGTTGGCGAACATGGATTCGACGACGACCACGCAGGAGCCTTCGCGTCGGGAGAGCACGAGACTTATTCTGGCTCGCGCGAAAATCTCCTGCAGTTCCGCGTAGGGCACGTCCTGGCGAATCTCGAAGCGGTCGCGGACGCCAAAGGCCGCGGCCTCGCTAAGCATGGTTTCCCTGGTGCGGCCGCGTTCGTTCTGTCCCACGAGCAGAATCCGGTAGTTGCGAGGAAGCTCACGGAGCGCCGCGAAGAACGCATGGTGGCGCTTGACTTTTCCGAAGTTCGCCACCATGAGAATATCGATGTTCTTCTCTGCCGCAGCAATCGCGGTGTATTTGCGCGGGTCGAACCAATTGGAGGCATAGAGCGGGACCATCCTGTACGTGTTGCTAATTCGCGGGAAGATGTCGAGATCGTGCGGATTGCTGATGAGGCAGAATATCGTGCCCGGGTAGAGGCGAGGAAAGAGATAGGAAGCGATCGAGTGCGGGGGCGACCAGCTCGGAGAAAGGACCAGCGTGTAGCGCTCGGCAAACTGCTTCAAGTCCGTGGCTTTGGCTAACCGCACCATTTGATTTTCGAAGGAGACAAAGACCACGCCCTTCTCACGCTTGCTGACATATCGCTTTAGGACGATCGTCTTATAAATGCGCTCAGCACCGAAGTCGGGCAGAAACTCGACCCAGGGAACTTGTCTGGGATCGATGGCGGGAAGTTGACGGACGATCGCTGCCTCCGCTCTAAGCATCATCGCGCCCGAGGCGGCAAGACGAGCCGCCTGGCAGAGTTTGTGGACGGTTTGTGCCACCTCAGCGGTGCTCGCGGCCGGCGTTCCTGGCGCCTTTAAGAGAATGGTTGAAACAAGCAGATTGCGAACGGACGGATTGTACCGGAGCTTATCTTCGGCTTGAATTCGCAGTATCTTCAGCATTGAAGGCATCGTGCAATCCTGGTTACTCTTGAGCCGTCGCCGAGGAGGAGGCTTTGAGGCTCAGCCTGGCAAAGCGTCGCCATTACCTGTTCAGGATCGACTCCAAGGCTTGAGGCAAGCGGCCCAATCTCATTGGCGAAGCCGATCTTTCGGGTTATGGCTCATCTTACTTATCTCATCCTCTTTCGGGTGTAGGTTATCATGGAAGGATAGATAGCCTGCGATGTGGTTGCTTTGTTGCTTCGTCATGCTTGGAGCGCAGTCATCTTCATGAAGATTCTTTGGGTATGCCCATTCTTCCTACACCCCACGGATCGTGGCGCCCAGATTCGTACTCTTGGCATCTTGCGACAATTGCACAAGCAGCATGAGATTCATTTCGCCGCGCTGAATGCTCCCGAGAATCTCGAGGGACCGACTCGCAGTTCGGAGTATTGCAGCCGGCACGTATTCCAGCAGCATTCCGCGCCGAGAAGAAGATCTCTGGCCATCATCCCGCAATTGCTGGCGAGCCTTCTGAATCCGATGCCGCTGGCGGTTTCCCGCTATTCTTCGGCAGGGCTCAGGCGCAAAATCGATGCCCTGATCGCGGTGGAACATTACGACGCGATTGTATGTGATTTTCTGGCTGCGGCCCCCAGCTTTTCCAATCTTGGAAACTGTGTCCTTTTCGAACACAATGTCGAGACGACTATCTTCCAGCGCCATGTCGAACAAAGCCGCTCGCTGCCGAAGAAGGCCTTCTTTTCAATGCAGGCGACAAAGATGGAGGCTTACGAAAGAAGAACCTGCCGCTCGGTCCGGCATGTCATTGCGGTGTCAGAGATAGACGCAGCCAGAATCAGGAGCATGTTCGGCATTGACACCGTCTCCAGTGTTCCAACCGGCGTCGATGTCGAGTACTTCACACCATCCGGCGCGGCATCTCCGATCTGTGACATTGTGTTTTGCGGATCGATGGATTGGCTGCCCAACGTGGATGCGGTTCTCTATTTTCTCGCGGAAGTTCTTCCCCTAATCCGCAAGAAACTGCCTGGCACTACTTTCACCGTTGCAGGACGCTCACCGGATCCCAAAGTCCTTCAGGCTGTTCAAGGCCTCAGCGGCGTTACCGTCACTGGCAAGGTCGACGACATGAGGCCGTATCTTTGGGGATCACGGATTTCTGTTGTGCCCATTCGCATTGGCGGAGGTACACGGCTGAAAATCTATGAGTGCATGGCAGCGGGTCTTCCGGTGGTTTCAACGGCCGTCGGCGCCGAAGGCCTGAGTTACACGGACGGCAAGGACATTGTGCTCGTCGACGATCCTCCCGATTTTGCATCAGCCTGCATCCGCCTGCTGACTGACGAGCCGGCAAGGAGCGCAATTGCGCAGACAGCCCAGCGGCGCGCTGTCAAAGAGCTTTCCTGGGATGCTGTCAGCTACAAGTTTGAGGCTCTCCTCGATCGCAACCGGGTACTGTCTCGCTGAGTGATTTCCCCATCGGCAACGACACTTGCACGCAGCAAGACATCACATTCCTGCCTGCAGACAGCCGCAAACACTATCGGACGATCTTCGATGATAGTCGCCCGCCCGGCTATTTCCTCCGGCGCCGCTTCTTCGGCCGCACGAGGCCCGACATAGTCTTGCGTTTCGCGTCGAGGCTCCAGTCTGCGTAAATCAGCATCATTTCAGCAAATGTGTCTGCACTCCAGCCCATAATTGGAGCGATCTGTTCGAGTGTGCGCCCTGCTTCAAGCAGCCGCGTCACTGTCGTATGGCGAAGATCATGGAATCGAATGCGGATTCCGGCGCGACGACATGCCCCTTGCCAAGCTTTCCTGCAGGATCCCATAGGCTTCTTGAGGTTCTGGTGATAGACCTCACCCATTTCTGACGTATATCGCTCTGCGGGAAATACGTAATGGTCGGGACGTCGGGTCGGAAATTGAGCTGCCCAGCTTCTCATCGCCTGGATTGCGGGACCGAGCAGAGGAATCTTTCGATTCTCACCATGTTCTGTCTTGCTTTTCCCCACGGTCAAGAAGGCCTTCTGAAGGTTCACCTGCCACCATTGAAGCCAACGGATTTCGTCACGCCTCATTCCCGCATATAGCCCTAGGATCACGACCGGATATAGAACACGAGACGGAGTTGTGCGACAGCAGCGAAGAAGCTCTTTCTCCTCTCTAATCAAGAGCGCCCTCCCAATGTTCTTTGGCTCTTTGAGCTTCTTGTAATCTGGGCGCAAGCGCTCCCATTGATGATTCCGTCGCAAGATTGATCGGAGCGTCTCGATGGTCATGTTGACATACCGGTTGGAGGCTCCTTGAATACGCCGATGGTCGACAATCCTTTGAATATCAATCGCAGTGATATCGCAGAGGAGCTTCTTGCCGATAAACGGAAGGAGCTGATTCACACCACGTTCGATGATCTCCATGGTTTTCATGGCGACGTTCGGACGTTTGAGAGCGATGAACTCCTCAGCCGCGACAGAAAACGTCTTTGGCATTTCCGGCTTCCTGATACCGTTGAAACTCTCCTCGAGTTGACGGCGCCGAGCTCGCTCCGCCTCCCGCGCGAGATTCTTATCTGTGGTCTTCGTGCTCTCACGAATTCGCTGGCCAGCGAATTGGAATTCGTACCACCAGATTGAAGAGCCCTTCTGTTTGTACAGCGCCATTCCCCACCTCGGTTTTGGGCCGATCCAGATTTCGGCCAATTGTGCTGGACATTGTGGAGAAAGCGTGAAAGAATGTCAATTCTATATAATTGAAATATAAAGGTTTAGCGAGCAGACATAATGTCTGGTTAGACTCTTCCAATCGCACTCAATCGCACCCTATAGCGACACATTGTGATTGAGCATGCAGGCGCGTCCAATCGCGCCGCATTTAAGCAACCAAACACCAGAAAATGAAGGACAATTGCTATGAAAGAGAGTGCAGGAATCGTGCGCTTGCTCACCGTTGCGCAAACTGCGGAGCTGCTTGGCATAAAGGAAGCGACCGTTCGTTCGTGGATCCTAAAGCGCGAGAAGTTGGAGATTGTTAAGGTGGGTCGATTGGTGAGGATCACTGAGCGTTCGGTAAGGAAGCTGATCGATGACAACACAATTCCACCGAGGGAGAAAGAACGATGACGAATTCAACTGAGATCGAACGGAGACTGAGGATCCTAAAGACAGAAGTTGATTGTGATTTCGGTGGCCTAGTTGGATCGCTCGAGAAAGGGCTGAAAGTCGCTCTTGTCACTGAGCCGTATCAAGGCTTCGCATTTGATCCGGATCATCTTCGGAGGATCGGCGGAATGGTGATGCTATGCAAGCATTATGGTGCGGCAGCGATCTTCGTTAACGAGGGCGACTTCGTAGAGCTTAATAACAAGAATGCGAAGAAGCCATGAATAGCCGAGTCTCTGCAACTATGGGGGATTTCCAGGGTACCCAGCCTAACAAATTGCAATATTTGGTCGTAAGGTATTTCCGTTGTCAATCTCAGGGATCGTCCTGGGTTCAATGACATAGCAATCGGTGGTAATCATTAAACGGCGGGGGCCTACGCTTCGGGAACAGGCGCTCCTGCTTGGGGTGCGAGGGGTCGGCAGTTCAAATCTGCCCGTCCCGACCATTTCATCTTCAGCCCCCCCGCGCACGGGTGCATTCCGACGAGCATTTCCGCGCCCTCCAGCTGGATCAGAATGCTGAGAACCCTCCAGCGTTATTTAGCTGGTTCCAGGATGCATCCGGGCGTGGAACGAGCGATCTCCCACTCCTCCTCATTCATGTCGGACGACACGTCCGCAAACAGTGGAGTGCTCAGGTAGCGCTCGCCCGTATCCGGCAGCATGCACAGAATGGTCGCTCCCCTGGGTGCCTGCGCCGCCACCTCAAGCGCCCCCGCGAACGTGGCCCCGGAGGTGATGCCGACAAAGATGCCTTCCTTCTTCGCCAGCTCCTTGCTGCAGCGCATCGCATCGGCGTTGGTAATCCGAAGAACCTGGCTCACGGCCTTCGATGACATGGCGTCGCCTGCGAGTTTTGCCACGAAATCCGGACTCCAGCCCTGCAAGGGATGAGGCTTCCAGCTGGGATGTGCGGCACTCGGTGTCCCGTCTTGGTTTCGCTCCTGCTCAATCCCGCTTGAAAGCATCGGCGCATCGTCCGGCTCGCAGACCACGATTTTTGTCTCCGGCCGCTCCTTGGCCAGTACCCGCGCCACGCCTTTCAGCGTGCCCCCGGTGCCGAATCCCGTAACCCAATAGTCCAACCGCTCATCCTTGAAATCCCTCAGGATCTCCTGCGCCGTGGTGTGCGAGTGCATGTCCGCGTTGGCTTCATTTTCAAACTGGCGAGTGAAGTACCATCCGTGTTTCTCCGCCAGCTCAACGGTCTTCTTAACCATCCCCACAGCCCTCGCCGCGGCCGGCGTGATTACGACCTTGGCGCCGAGGAACCGCATCAGCTTGCGGCGCTCAATACTGAAAGTCTCGGCCATTGTCACCACCAGGGGGTAGCCCTTCGCCGCGCATACCATGGCAAGCCCGATTCCGGTGTTGCCGCTGGTTGCCTCCACCACGGTCTGCCCCGGTTTCAGCTTGCCCGTCCGCTCCGCCTCTTCAATCACGCCCAGGGCCAGTCGGTCCTTCACCGACCCCAGCGGGTTGAACGCTTCCACCTTCACATACAGGTTCACATCCGGGGGCGCCAGCCGATTGATGCGCACCACCGGAGTATTGCCGACAGTTTCCGTGATATTTGCAAATTTGCTCATTCCTTGACCTCCGAATGCACGCAATTGTACCGGCCCCGGTCGCAATATTTGGCAAATTTCGGCACGCGGATTCCGGGCGATTGGCCGGCAAGTAGGGAACCTTCAGCGGTCCTATTGCGCCATCCGAATCTCGCTCACCTGGATCATGGGCGCAATGTCGGTGTAGTTGGGAATGTCGCCTTGCAGCACGTCCGCATTGGGAAGAAACGCTGTGGTGAATGCCTCCACGCTTTCGCAGGTGAAGGCGCAGATGGCCGTGAACGGCGGCGCCTGCTCCGGCATCCCGCCGTAGACGCCGATCTCGACCGAAACCGCTTTCACCGCCGCACCCAGCAGCCCCAGCACCAGCGGCATGTGCGTGTTGAGGTAGTAGTCCACGTCGAAATGGCTGCCGGGCCGCGACGGATAGAAGATCGAAACTCGAACCATCTTTGGAGAATACCCCAAGGCGGGGCCCGTTGCGCCCCAGGCTCTTTGGTCCCTAGTTTTGATCCCTTATCCCTGTTCCCTGATCCCTGTTCCCATTTCCCTTACCCCTGCTTCATTGCCCGCGAATAAGAAACAGCAGCCCGGCGGCGACCAGCACCGCCTCAATAAGGAAGACAAACACGCGTTCGGGCAGGCGATCGACAACGCGCTTGCCCAGGTACGAACCCAGAATCATGAGGGGGCCAAGGGTCAGTCCGGACACAACATCGGGCCCGGACAGGATCGAAGTCTGCCGGTAGGCAACCAGCTTGGTCACGTGCATCACCACGGTGGACATGGCCTCGGTGCCGATGTAAGCGCCCTTCACCAGGCCAAATGCAAGAAAGAATGGCGCCATGATGGGTCCCACGCTGCCCAGCAGCGCGGAAAGGAAGCTGGAGCCCGCGCCGATTGCTGCAAACCACGGTGCGGCAAACCGGGCGGGGCGCTGGGGGCGCGCGTGTCGACAGACCACCACCAGCAGAAGAAACGCGCCGAGAATCCGGACCAGGAACTGGAGCGGCGCCACCGCGAACAGATAGCCGCCGAGAAGCGCCAGAGGCACTCCGCCGAGAGCGAACCAGCCCACCACGCGCCAGTCCAAATCGCGGCGGTTGAACCACACCCGGCTGCCGTTGCCGATCAACTGCGCCACGGTGAGGATGGGCACTGCTGCACGCGCTCCGAAGATGAGGACGAGCACCGGGAGCAGGACGGCCGCGCCGCCAAAGCCTGTCACAGCGGCGAGCGTGGCGGCCACGAGAGCGGCGACAGCCAGAAGAAACCATTGGGTGATCGAATGCATAGACGGGGCAGCGGGGTAACCGGGCAGCTATTTAGTATGCCCGACCGAGCGGTAAACGCCAAACAGTTCGCCTCTGGCCCGAATCTGGCTGGCGAGTGCGCTCACTAACGCCTGCCCGGAAAGAAAGTCGTTCTCCTGCAATCTGACCAGGATGGGGACGCCGATACAGCAGTGCGAATGTGCGGATATTCAAATTGCCGATACCTCTATGAAGGTGGTAGATTGGCAGAAATCTAGGGCCACGGTAAGCCCTCAAATTGCGCGTCAGGACAAGTCCCCCACTGGCCACCGCCGGGGGGCTTTGTGCTTTACGAAAGGAATACCCGCCAGTCCATAAAGCCGATTCCTTATCTACGCAGGAAGTCCGCTCGGGGGAACATGACATCGCAGGCTCAAGCGAAGACAAAGGCCGCAGGCATGGGTAGAGGGTTGCGCACGGCGGCAGCGTTCCTGTTATGTTTGGGAGTTTCGAACGGCATGGGTCGAGCCAAGGAAGCGGGGCTCACCGCAATCGAGCTCCTTGACGGGCCTGGGGGAGCCGCATACGTGCAGCTCACTCATGTGATGGTTTCGGGCAAGATAGAAATGCGCGTCACGGGCACGTCTGACACGCCGATCGACCATGGCTCCTTTGACAAATTGGACAAGATCGCAATGGGCGCCGGCGGCACGCTGGAGCGGGGCGCGGACGGCGTGTTGCGATACACGGGGACAGATGGGCACACCGTAATCGTGGTCCCCATGAACGCGAAATTCGATCGCCGCGAATCCCAAACGCCGGCCGAGTTGGCAGACCAGGCAGTGCTGCAGGGGGAGCCCGCCCAGAACGTGCAGCAGATCGGCCGCGGCGTCAAGCTGGTGTTTGTGGAAACCCCGGACCAGGAGTTTGCCGAGTATCTCCGCGCGGTGCGGGCGTCAGACATACTGGGATGGCAGGCATACCTGCAGAAGTATCCCGCCGCAAAACACGCGGGCGACGCCAAGATCCGCCTGGCCGGGCTCTATGCGCAAGCCGGGCAGAAGGCGCTCGACAGCTACACCAGGACCGCGGCATCAGCCGGGCCGGACTATAGCAGCCTCAAATTGGCTCGGACGTTCGCGGAGCAGGCTATGGCGGCAGCTCCAGACGCGCCGGAAGTGAAGGAGCTGAATGAGGGCGTGGAGGCTTCGCTTGGGGCGATTGTGGACAAGAGCCGGAACGAACTGGATGCATATTCTGCCGCCATGAAGGGAGGCACCGCGGGATACGGGCACCTGGGAACGGCCAAGAAACTGGCGGAAATCGCAAACGGGATTGGGATTGCGAAAAGCGGCAACGCCGTTCTGGGCGAAGTAATGCGGGCCTACGATGCGGTGGAGGACGCGATGCGACAGGCGGAATCGTCGGCAGCCGCGAGGCAGTACGACGAGGCGCTCACCACGATCGATCCTTACCGCTCGTTTGCCGGCGAGGAGCCGCGCATTGCCGCCATCATTGACGCGGATTTCAACTACCACGTTGAAGCCGGCAAGCGGGCCGAGGACCTGCCCAGCTGGGGAACGGCGATTGCGGAATTTGAGAAAGCGGAGAAAGCCAAGAGCACGCCGGAAGAGCGCAGCCTGCTGGTCAATGCGCGCGCGCAATTGAAGATTGCCCGGGACAAGGTTGCTGTCCAGATAGCGCAGGCCCAGAGCGCCTCCTATGAGCAGCTAAAGGACATTCTTAAGGCATACGAGCTGCTGGACCAGCTTCCCCACTCGCAGCGCACGCTGGTCGCGGACGATCTGATTCGGTTGCAGCCGGCTTACATTCAGCGCTGTTCGCTTGCGGCGAGGGAGATTCGCCAAGCCCATGAGCCTTTGCGCGGTTCATCCGACGAAAAGGGAATCGAACAGGCATACTACTACCTGTCAAAGGCATACAAGCTGAGCGGGGACGAATCGTTCCATGGTCGCATGAACCTTTTGGGAGATGAGCTGAGCGCGTATCTTCTGGGCCAGGCCAACCGGTTCCTCGCCAAGCCGTCGGGCTCGGGGACGGAACTGGGCTGGACGTACCTCTCGGAGGCATTCTCCTACCGGGCGAGCAATCTGAGCGCGGTGCGGGAGGCGATGACGGCGGCGGAGCCGGCGCACACCATCCGGTCGAAACTGTTGATCCGGACGCAGATCCGGGATCAGACCTCGCAGAGGGAGGGAGCAGGATTCGCACGGCAACTGGAGAACGCGGTCATCGCCGGCTTGGAAAGCTCCAAGATTCCGGTAAAGGTAGTACGGGTAGGGGAAGCAACGCCGCTTGATCCGGACTATGAGATTGAGGGCGACGTTTTGAATCATCACCTGAGGGTGGATTCAAAGCTGGAGACGGTGGAGTCGCGGTATCTGACGGGAACGCGGGAGGTTACAAGCGAGGACTGGAACAAAGCCAACCGCGCCTATGAGAAAGCGGAAATGGACCTGGCCACTGCGCAGGCGTCGCTGCAGGGGGCGCAGGCCAAGAGCAACAAACGCCAGGTCCAGGACCTGGAGCGTTCCGCTGCGGCGGCGGAGAAGAACGTGGAAGCCGCCCATGTGGCGCTGGATGCAACGCCGAAGACGGTAACGGAAAACATCATCAGGCCCTACACCTACATCAAGAAGACGGTCACGTTGACGGGTTCCATTGCGATGCAGTTCAGGGTTTTCGATTCCTCTGGCAGCGAGCCCATGGTTCCGATCAACACGGAGGAACCGAAGAAGTACACGGTGCTGGAAAACGTGAAGCCGGAGGACACCACCGGAACCAAGGAAATTGGCGCCGAGGTGGACCAGGCCGAGTTTCTGACAGCGGTGGAGAACGACGCCAGTGCTTCGCTGGTGGCTGCGGTGCGGCAGAGCGTAGAACAGCTTCCGCACAAGATCTACGAGAACGCCAGGGACCGGGAAGCCGAACAAGATCTGGACGGGGCCGGGGAAGCGTACCTGCGGTTCCTGGAGCTTTTGCCGAACGATAGCTCCCCGGAGGCGACCCACGCCCGGCAATTCCTTCACGATCAGTTCAACATGAGCCCGGCTTCAATGGAACCGACGCCGTGATACCGGGGAAAGGGAGAGCCTTCTCTCGTCAGCCCCATTCACGGCAAAATAGCCAACAAGCGCATCCTTGAAACTTTAAGACCGTTCAGTCGTCATCTTCATCAGGAAAAACATTGATAGCGGCATCCCATTGGCTCACACTCGCTCCGGCAAAACAGATCGCATGATGCTGATGAATCGACGGTGACCTGGAGTGAATCTTTGGCCGCAGAATCACCTTGGAGAAAACCATGAAAAACCGCGTGACGCGAATTGTCGAGTGCATTCTTGCGTGTACGGGAGCGATTTTCCTGAACTCAGTTGTGCCATCCGTAGTTGCTCAGGATTCCGCGAATCTTCCCTATATGAATCCGCAGCTTTCACCCGAGCAGCGCGCCACCGACCTGGTACGCCGCATGACCCTGGCGGAGAAAGCCTCGGAAATGCAGAACAACTCCGCGGCGGTTCCGCGGCTTAACATTCCCGCTTACCAATGGTGGAGCGAGGCACTGCACGGGGTGATCAACCAGGGCGTAACCGAGTATCCGGAGCCGATCGGTCTTGGGGCCACCTTCGATGCGCCGGAAGTTCACACCATGGCGGGCCAGATCGGCATAGAAGGACGCATCAAGCACGTGCAAAACCAACGCGAAGGGCACACCGGCATCATGGGAGGCCTGGATTTCTGGGCTCCCAACCTGAACATTTTTCGCGACCCGCGCTGGGGCCGCGGCCAGGAGACCTACGGCGAAGATCCGTTCCTCACCGGCCGCATGGGAGTTGCTTACGTGACCGGAATGCAGGGCAACGACCCCAAATACTATCTGACCATTGCCACGCCGAAGCACTACGACGTCCATAGCGGACCGGAACCGACGCGTCACTTTGCCGATGTGGACGTGAGCAAGCACGACGAGGTGGACACTTACGAGCCCGCATTCCGCGCGGCCATTGTGGAAGGGAAGGCTGGGTCGATTATGTGCGCTTACAACGCAATCAACGGCCAGCCGGCGTGCGCGAACCAATACCTGCTGGAGGACCAGTTGCGCGGGATGTGGGGTTTCCAGGGGTATGTGGTCTCGGACTGCGACGCGGTGAGGGACGTTGCCGCCAACCATCGCTACCGTCCGACGCAGGCGCAGGGCGTGGCCATCTCAGTGTTGCGCGGCATGGACAACGAGTGCGTGACGTTCACTTCGCGATTCGGCGAACCGGTCGACAAAGCGTATATCGATGCGGTGCAGCAAGGATATCTGCCTGAAAGCGACCTCGACACCGCGCTCATTCGCCTGTTCACCGCACGAATCAAGCTCGGCATGTTCGATCCTCCGGACATGGTTCCTTATACAAAGATCGATGAGAAGGAGCTTGACAGCGCGGAACATCGCGCCGAGGCGCGCAAACTGGCCAATGAGTCCATGGTTCTGCTGAAGAACGACGGACTTCTTCCGCTCAAGCAGGGCATCAAGAAAATCGCCGTCGTGGGTCCGTTGGCCGACCAGACCAGGCCGCTGCTGGGAAACTATGCCGGTCAGCCGACGCATATCGTTTCCATTCTCGATGGCCTCAAGGCCGAGTTTCCCAACGCCACCATCAACTTCGTCCCCGGCACGCAGTTTCTGCGCACCGACGGCAACCCGGTACCGGACGATCTGCTGACCACTCCGGACGGTAAGGCCGGCCTGAAAGCCGACTACAACGAAAGCATGATGCGCGGGCGTCCGATGCCGGGAGCCAGCGCTACGCCCCTTGCTAGCCGCACGGAGCCCAACGTCAAGCTCACTGACAGTAATCTGCCGTCCGAAATCGCTGGGAAGAAGACGTTCGGCGTGCAATGGTCTGGATTCCTCACGCCAAGCGAATCGGGCGACTATAACCTCGGCATTCGCTGCGAAGGATTTGGAAGGCTTACGGTCGACGGCAAGCAAGTCGCGATGGCGTTCGGCCGAGGCGATGGTGTCGCAGCGGGCGTTGGCCGCGTGCACCTCGAGAAAGGGCACAAGGTCGCGCTCGACATCGCTTATGGGAGCGCGAATGGCAAGGCGGATGCGGAGTTGATCTGGGCTAAGGCGAGCAATGTGCCATCGCCTGAAGCGGTCGCTGGCGCCAAGAGCGCCGATGTGGTCATCGCCGTTGTTGGCATCACCAGTCAGCTTGAGGGCGAAGAGATGCCGGTCAGCGAACCGGGCTTTCTCGGTGGAGACCGGACCAGCATCGATCTTCCCCAGCCGGAAGAAGACCTGGTGGAAGCTGTGGCAGCAACCGGCAAGCCGATTGCCGTCGTTCTCATGAATGGCAGCGCCCTCGCAGTCAACTGGATCAACGAGCACGCCAATGCCATCCTTGAGGCGTGGTATCCCGGCGAAGAGGGCGGCGCGGCCGTTGCTGAAACCCTGAGCGGGAAGAACAACCCCGCCGGCCGGCTGCCGCTCACGTTCTACACCGGCGTGAACCAGTTGCCGAATTTTGAGGACTACGGAATGGCGAACCGGACCTACAGATACTTCAACGGCAAGCCGCTTTATCCATTCGGTTACGGGCTCAGTTACACCAAATTCAGCTACAGCGAACTCAGCGTTCCCGCGCAGGCTGTGGCCGCGGGACAGCCCGTGGGCGCCGATGTGACCGTCACCAACACCGGTGCGGTCGCGGGAGATGAGGTGGTGCAGCTCTATCTGAAATTCCCGCCTGTAAAGGGTGCGCCCCGCGTCGCTCTTCGCGGATTTGAGCGCATCCATCTCGATCCGGGCGCAAGCCAGAAAGTCCATTTCGAGTTGAAGCCCCGGGATCTGGGTATGGTCACCGAGGACGGCAATCCAATCATCGCGCAAGGGGACTACACCATCAGCATCGGCGGGGGCCAGCCGGAAACCGGAGCGCCGGGCGTCAGCGGCCAATTACACATCGATGGCCAATATGCGTTGCCGGAATAGTGCTTGAACGCAACTTGGACCGGGATGCATCAACACGCGATGAAGCGGGGAGCATTGCACAATTGCATCCCGCGTTCGCTCATCATTGAACAAGAGAATGTGAAGCCGCAATGCCCACCTCGAATTCAAGCAAAGGCACACGCTTGAATCGCCGCGAACTCCTACGAATTTCGGCGGCAGCGGGCACTGGCGATGATTCTTAAGCGAGCTGTTTTTTTAATGGATTTGCTGCGGGAATCTGGCGGAGAGAGGGGGATTCAAAGAATAGTAAACCTAAACTATTTATAATCAATATTGGCATTGTTATGGTCATACCGTGGTCATACAATTGGCACATGGACACGAGAGCAGCAACCCTGATGGTCAGGTACAAGGCGGCAGACGGGAAGTGGAAGCGCGCCGCCGCTGTACGTGGCAGGAACGGGAGAATCAAGCCCGGATTCGCCATGATTGATGGCTCCCCGGCCAAGGTGGAGACCTTCCTGTATCAGGTGCGCTACTACGATGATCGAAGTGTGAAGTACGAACGCGCTGGCACCGATGCTGGCAAAGCAGAGACCATGCGCCGCCGGCGTGAGAAGCAGTCCACAGCCGCTGCGGGGGCAGAGAAGGCCGGGCTGACAGTTATCAAGCCGGAAGGCCGGCGGACCTTGGCCGCATCCGCCCAAGCCTACATCGCGGATACGGAGGGGCGCGGGGCGATGGAAGCCGCATTGCAGGCACGTAGCGTCTGTGAAGAATTCCGAGGGGTTGTGAAGCGGACATTCGTGGATGAAGTGACCCGCGCCGACATCCTAAAGTTCCACGACGCGCTCAAGAAACGCAACTGCACCTCCCGGACGGTTTTTAACAAGGACGCTCGGCTCCGCTCATGGCTCCGCTTTGCCGGAGTCGACAAGACTCTGTTCCCACCGAAGCCGAAGTACGAAAAGGCGCTTCCAACCATCTACACATCCGACCAGATAAGCAGCGTCTTGGGCGCAGCCGACTCCTGTCTTTCACTTGCCATCAACCTCGCTTTGAAATGCGGGCTCCGCGACCAGGAACTCACGTATTTGGAATGGGACGACATCGATGAGGCGGATAAGGTGCTCAGAGTGCGCGGCAAGGAACGCTACGGGTTCAAAGTGAAGGACTCCGAGCAGAGAGAGCTGCCCATTCCTAACGATCTGCTAGACAGCCTGAAGGCGTGGAAGAAACAGCACCCGGCCACGCGGCTCGTGCTCACCAACGGCCACGGCAACCCCCACCAGCATCTGCTCCGCGCTCTCAAGCGGTTGGCGAAGCGGGAGAAACTGAACTGCGGCAAGTGCGACGGCTGCAAAGGACAGCTTGGCGAGTGCCAGGAATGGACCCTGCATAAGTTCCGTAGGACATACTCCACGACCCTGCTGCGGAGCGGCGTCGACCTGAGGACCGTTCAGGCATTGATGGGCCATGCCGACCTGGAAAGCACGCTGCGCTACCTGCGGCCGGCGACCAATGACTCGCTTCAAGACAAGCTGAACGGGATCAAATGGTAGACCCCCTTGTTTATTTGCCATTGCCTTAGCATCGAGCCTTTGAAGCGATGCCTCGGAGGACATCTGGCTATACCGAGCTCGGGATCGGCGGAATCTATTGCAACGTGAAGGGCGTATCCCAGGCAGACTACGAGTGCGGAAGCATGTAAGGCCGAAGCCGCTCCTCTCGATCCACGAAATGAACGGCTCCCTACGGAGACTTAAGCGAGGCAATTCCCACTTTCACAATTCTGAGGCAGAGAGTCGATCGGAAATGCTTATTCCTTCCGAGCTAGTCGGCCGACCCGAGAATCGCTCCTAGGGACGTGCCAGTTCGTTGAAAGTGCATCCCGGCTCTCCGGCCTAGCTCGTATGCCCGAAGCGTCATGCAGGCCTTTTGGAACAGGCTGCCGCGACAGTTCGCAGATGCCGAGGGTCCCATACGGGAGATTGAGTCCCCTAGCCCGAGAATTTCCAATAGTACGGTGAAACGCGTGGTGACGCAACAACTCAGAATCAGGGTCCAGATCTGAAAGCGTAAATCCCTGCTCGATTAAGGAGCGGCGTCTCGCCTCGTACCGATTCATTGCGACCTGAAGTGCAGTCCACCTTCCTTGCTGCTCGACCTCTCACATGAACTGATGATCTGCTTCACTCCAGCGTATGCGCCATTCCGTAACTGCGATTCCGGGATTCCAGGAATCTGTTCAATCATCTAACCGCAACTCTACGAATTCCAGCTCCTTGAGCGGCTTGTTTGCGTCTTTTGGCCTCGAGAATATTTCCTACGAAACAGTTGGTGGTTTGGTGATCATCTGATCGTCCTTCATTTGCGCCCTCCAGCCATTGCCCGCTTGAACCCATCAGAACCACTTCAATACACCACCGTGATGTGAACACGCTCCGCTATGACTCTGACTGAAGGTATAGCTGCCATCGGCGCACATTCCTGTCGCACCGGCAGGAATGCCGCTCAGAATTGCAGCAGGAGTGACATCCCGTTTGGACTCCGACCTTCTCTTGGCCTTCTTTGCTTTCGGCATCTCCAGATAGACTGCATACCAGTCTCGTACGATCGACTCCTGGGCCTCAGCGAGAGTCGTATTGCCTGCGCATACCTGCCGGTGAAGCCAGTTTTCCACCTTGTCCTTTTCCCTCGCTCCAGGTTTAGGCGCGTACGGTTGCGGCCAGAGATTTTGGATGTCATTCGATCCGCCAAGCTCAAGAGAGATCAGGTGATCGATCTCGTAGAGCTTGCCGTTACAATGCTCCGTGTCCACGCCGTATTGGCGGCAGGCCTGCTGTTTTGTCACCTCGCTGACGGCACGCACGTCACGGGTATGGAAGCCTGGGCTGCACAGAACGTCCTTCGTGCCCTGCGAGAGCGTTGCACCTGGAGTGACGGCAAGATCGTTGAGCAGCGCGGGGCCGTCCTGACGATAGGCGGCCTGACAATCAGAGGAGGGCGCGAGCGGCAACAGCCACACGGCCGCGATCAAGGCTCGGAGTGCGAATCGCATTTCGTATTCACCCGTCTTCCAGAGCCGTCCTCAACGTTACAGTAGGAGATCTTTCGCGAACTGTTTTTCCAGCCGCGGCGCGGTTCATTATGTCTATTTGTGGCTGGAGTATACGACGAAATGCGCGAACGCCCAAAGTGCCATGGATCACGGAGGGCTTCGCTATTTGATGCCGCCCTATGCACAGCCTGTCGAACTTAACAAATGTTCCGGTTTGTTGCGAGTCGCCGCGTGAGGGGCTTGCGATGGATTTGCTTCATTGGTGCGAACTCGTGCGATGCACCTGTCTTCTAAGTGTCCGGATGACATTTCGGGCGTCAGATGCGCACATCCCGCGATCATTTTCACGGTACACCAGTCGCACACTCGCCGGCTTACGACGTCGCGATACTCGCAATCAAATGGCCAGCGGATGACTGATGCCGGCTCCAGTCATCCTGCATCGGCACTGCGCCAGTCTTCTGGCAGTTGACGTCGGATGGCATATCCCCGATTCCTGGGATGTTCCCATCCTGAGCAGCTGTCTACCTGGCCGCATATTCCTTCATGTTTCAATCCACGCCCCCGCGTGGGGGGCGACTGGAGACGGCGGTGCCGGGTATGTCGGTTGACTTGTCTCAATCCACGCCTCCGCGTGGGGGGCGACGCGGTCGGGTTTTCTCATTCATGGGGATTCAATCGAGTTTCAATCCACGCCCCCGCGCGGGGGGCGACGCTGGTGGAGGAAGGCGTGGAGCAGCGCACGAAGGTTTCAATCCACGCCCCCGCGCGGGGGGCGACGCTGGTGGAGGAAGGCGTGGAGCAGCGCACGAAGGTTTCAATCCACGCCCCCGCGTGGGGGGCGACCGGGGAGACAGCCGCGGCAACCAGTGGGAGACGGTTTCAATCCACGCCCCCGCGTGGGGGGCGACTAGGAAAGTCGGACCTTAACGAAGCCTATTTTTGTTTCAATCCACGCCCCCGCGTGGGGGGCGACTACAACCGCCGCCCTTCTCCGAGTGAGGGTAAACGTTTCAATCCACGCCCCCGCGTGGGGGGCGACCACCGACACTGACCGTGACGCCAACCTACGGCTCGTTTCAATCCACGCCCCCGCGTGGGGGGCGACTTCATGGCGAGGTCAACCGTCCGAGCCTGTCTCAGTTTCAATCCACGCCCCCGCGTGGGGGGCGACTGGCGCAGATGGCACGATCTTTGCGAGACAAGTGTTTCAATCCACGCCCCCGCGTGGGGGGCGACGCGACGGGGCAGATTGCGGCGAGCGATTCAGACGGTTTCAATCCACGCCCCCGCGTGGGGGGCGACCGCGTCCCGGTTTCGTGGGACGTGGAGATCGGTTGTTTCAATCCACGCCCCCGCGTGGGGGGCGACCCGGTGCCGGCATCGGTATCCTCCACCACTTCAAGTTTCAATCCACGCCCCCGCGTGGGGGGCGACCCAGGCCAAGCGCTATGCCCCGGCGATGGCAGTGTTTCAATCCACGCCCCCGCGTGGGGGGCGACGAAAAAGACCTGCGATGTGCTCGCCGGCGCCATGTTTCAATCCACGCCCCCGCGTGGGGGGCGACCATGCAGCGTATCGACAACCGCTGCCCACGCAAACGTTTCAATCCACGCCCCCGCGTGGGGGGCGACGCCGGCAAGCGTGACAGTTGCGCAGGCGATTCTCGTTTCAATCCACGCCCCCGCGTGGGGGGCGACTTCTCGCGAAAGAAGTCCTGCTCGCGGTCGGTGAGTTTCAATCCACGCCCCCGCGTGGGGGGCGACGGGTGGAACCTACTTCCAATCCCCTGATTGATAAGTTTCAATCCACGCCCCCGCGTGGGGGGCGACATCACGTTTGGTTTGAGCCGCTTGGCATTACGCCGTTTCAATCCACGCCCCCGCGTGGGGGGCGACATGATGCGGTCAAACTCGATTCCGAGTACGCTTTCAGTTTCAATCCACGCCCCCGCGTGGGGGGCGACTAGTCTCTGCGCGGTTGACTAGGCGCGACAGCAGTTTCAATCCACGCCCCCGCGTGGGGGGCGACCAGACAATCACCGTGGGAACAACCACGATTAACGCGTTTCAATCCACGCCCCCGCGTGGGGGGCGACACGTTACCGTTCTTCCTCCTGTACCATCCTGGATGTTTCAATCCACGCCCCCGCGTGGGGGGCGACGTTCGCGCTGGCGACAATGCTGTCCCGCTACCAGTTTCAATCCACGCCCCCGCGTGGGGGGCGACCTCGCGTTCGCAGTGTAGGAAAAAGAGCCATCCACGTTTCAATCCACGCCCCCGCGTGGGGGGCGACGTGGTTGGATCCGCGCTGCTGGCCGCGCTCGATGCGTTTCAATCCACGCCCCCGCGTGGGGGGCGACCGGCGCGGGGTGGAATTCATCCTGCTCGATGTGCTGTTTCAATCCACGCCCCCGCGTGGGGGGCGACCGCCACAAGCGACAACCTGCTTCGCATGGACAAAGTGTTTCAATCCACGCCCCCGCGTGGGGGGCGACAATATATCACTGCGGTTTGGATTGTGCAATCAGGTTTCAATCCACGCCCCCGCGTGGGGGGCGACCTCTACGCTGCGCACCTGGCCAGGGCGATCGGCGTTTCAATCCACGCCCCCGCGTGGGGGGCGACTTGGTCATGCAGGGAGCCGAGCTTATCGGCGCTCGGTTTCAATCCACGCCCCCGCGTGGGGGGCGACGGCCCTCGTTGAGCGATTCAGCGCCGCCCGTCACTGTTTCAATCCACGCCCCCGCGTGGGGGGCGACGGGTCTGGAGCAGTTCTACACGCCGCTGCAGTCGGTTTCAATCCACGCCCCCGCGTGGGGGGCGACTACAACGGCAACCTGGTTCCAACGAGCGTGACCGGTTTCAATCCACGCCCCCGCGTGGGGGGCGACACTTGCACATCGGCATCTACCGTGACAATGGCCGGTTTCAATCCACGCCCCCGCGTGGGGGGCGACTGTGCCGGTTTGACACTTCAGTAACGTTACGGCTTGTTTCAATCCACGCCCCCGCGTGGGGGGCGACTCACGAGCGCCACCCGCACCGGCCTGGGCACGATGTTTCAATCCACGCCCCCGCGTGGGGGGCGACGCGACCGACCTCGGTTCCGCCTGGTTATCGGGATGTTTCAATCCACGCCCCCGCGTGGGGGGCGACGCGGACAGCTACGCGGACGGCATCGCGTTCGGCGTTTCAATCCACGCCCCCGCGTGGGGGGCGACGCCGATCCAAGTGGCGGCGTCTAAGCCTGTCCTATAGTTTCAATCCACGCCCCCGCGTGGGGGGCGACTCGTGTCGCCACAGCATCCGACCCTCTTCCGTGCAGTTTCAATCCACGCCCCCGCGTGGGGGGCGACCGATGCTGCTTACCGGCTTCATCCAACTCATTCGTTTCAATCCACGCCCCCGCGTGGGGGGCGACGCGCGTGGCCATGACGTTTGCCGGGCACATGACCGTTTCAATCCACGCCCCCGCGTGGGGGGCGACTCCACGGCGAGAAGATGCTCGGGCCAAGCGAAGTCGTTTCAATCCACGCCCCCGCGTGGGGGGCGACCTAACATGGGCATCATCGACGATCCAATCTCGGGTTTCAATCCACGCCCCCGCGTGGGGGGCGACGCACCTGCCCGGATGCCCGCGTGATGGTGACGGCGTTTCAATCCACGCCCCCGCGTGGGGGGCGACTCGCGGCCGCGAGCGCCGTGTTCTATGACGTGGTGTTTCAATCCACGCCCCCGCGTGGGGGGCGACCGATCCACGTTGCGGCGTCTAAGCCTGTCTTATAGTTTCAATCCACGCCCCCGCGTGGGGGGCGACGCGGCGCTCGCGATTCTAGGTTGGCTCGCTTATGTTTCAATCCACGCCCCCGCGTGGGGGGCGACGCCGCTGGTCGAGGGGCAGCGCGGCAATAATGCCGTTTCAATCCACGCCCCCGCGTGGGGGGCGACGCTTGAGGCCACAGCCGACACCAGCGGCTCGAAGTTTCAATCCACGCCCCCGCGTGGGGGGCGACGCTACCGATATGGGCGGACTAAATCAACCGGGAGGTTTCAATCCACGCCCCCGCGTGGGGGGCGACGCTCAGGTAGACAATGTGCGGGACCCCGGTCTTCGTTTCAATCCACGCCCCCGCGTGGGGGGCGACGGTGGCACACCATCGCAGATTCTAACTGTTGCGGTTTCAATCCACGCCCCCGCGTGGGGGGCGACGGCGGCGCTCGCGATTCTAGGTTGGCTCGCTTATGTTTCAATCCACGCCCCCGCGTGGGGGGCGACAATGGGCCAAGTGATGACGGCCCCGATTTTTCGCAGTTTCAATCCACGCCCCCGCGTGGGGGGCGACCCGCATGTGCGGACCATTGGAAGCTAGTCGTACCCGTTTCAATCCACGCCCCCGCGTGGGGGGCGACTTGACTGGCGGCACACTTACCGGCGCCTTGACCGGTTTCAATCCACGCCCCCGCGTGGGGGGCGACCTATCCCGGGGGGACGGTTAGCCAAATGATTACGTTTCAATCCACGCCCCCGCGTGGGGGGCGACGAGAGCCCGCTTCCATTTCCAGGGATTCATTCAGGTTTCAATCCACGCCCCCGCGTGGGGGGCGACCACGCCCAATTCCTCCAGCAGCCAGTGCGCCAGCGTTTCAATCCACGCCCCCGCGTGGGGGGCGACAGAAACTGCACCACATTGAAATCCACCCCGCCGAGTTTCAATCCACGCCCCCGCGTGGGGGGCGACCTTGCCGTCGCGATTGCTGGCAATGGGCAGCAGGTTTCAATCCACGCCCCCGCGTGGGGGGCGACGCGGTCGGCGCGTTCTAGAATTAGGCTTCAAATTGTTTCAATCCACGCCCCCGCGTGGGGGGCGACGGTTAAAGTTTGGGTTACAGGGCAACCGGAGATCGTTTCAATCCACGCCCCCGCGTGGGGGGCGACATAAGCCCTTTTTGCTCGCGGAGCTTTTGAAGCGTTTCAATCCACGCCCCCGCGTGGGGGGCGACCCGCGCCGCTGTTGGTTCCCGAATGTGCGAGCGTGTTTCAATCCACGCCCCCGCGTGGGGGGCGACCATCGCGGAGCTTACAGTAGGAGCAAAGATGGCGTTTCAATCCACGCCCCCGCGTGGGGGGCGACGCGTTTCTGCTGGACCGGTCGCGCATCCTATCGCGTTTCAATCCACGCCCCCGCGTGGGGGGCGACATCTTCATCAAACGCGGGCGCGAATTCATGAGGTTTCAATCCACGCCCCCGCGTGGGGGGCGACTTGGATGTGCTGGGCGCGATCGCGGGAGTGAGCCGTTTCAATCCACGCCCCCGCGTGGGGGGCGACGCTGGCAGGCCAAATAAGGGACGCCATCCCCGGTGTTTCAATCCACGCCCCCGCGTGGGGGGCGACGTCTCCCGCTACCCGTGTTTCTACGCTTCTCCAGTTTCAATCCACGCCCCCGCGTGGGGGGCGACGCCATGCCGCTGCTCCTGCCGCCGGCCTGCACGCAGTTTCAATCCACGCCCCCGCGTGGGGGGCGACGGCACCAGCGGCACCGTAACTGGCTACATCAAGGTGTTTCAATCCACGCCCCCGCGTGGGGGGCGACGGTCCATTCCGGCAGGAATTGTAAGGCCCATTCGAGTTTCAATCCACGCCCCCGCGTGGGGGGCGACTCACCTTTGTATTCATTGAGGATGGTACAGGAGGTTTCAATCCACGCCCCCGCGTGGGGGGCGACCCTGGAGGCGCGTCAGGGCGGGCGCGGCCACGGAGTTTCAATCCACGCCCCCGCGTGGGGGGCGACCCCGTGACGCTCCTGTATTGTTCTCGTTGACCATGTTTCAATCCACGCCCCCGCGTGGGGGGCGACAGGACCACGGGGCCTGGCTCTGCGCTCCATTGAAGTTTCAATCCACGCCCCCGCGTGGGGGGCGACAGTGCTGGTATGAGGCGGCCCGCGATGCGAGAGCGGTTTCAATCCACGCCCCCGCGTGGGGGGCGACACGGAAAGCCATCGCATGACGCAGTGTATGACCATGTTTCAATCCACGCCCCCGCGTGGGGGGCGACGACCTGTCGCCGCTCGAGCTGCAGCGCCTGGAGCAGTTTCAATCCACGCCCCCGCGTGGGGGGCGACGCCCGATCCAAGCCGCTGTAACGGTTGAGTTTGTGTTTCAATCCACGCCCCCGCGTGGGGGGCGACGAGTGTACCGTTGTAGTAAGTCAGTGTCCCCATGATGTTTCAATCCACGCCCCCGCGTGGGGGGCGACGGAATTGTCCGTACACTAGTTGACCGGCTCCCTTGTTTCAATCCACGCCCCCGCGTGGGGGGCGACGGGCGTCTGCGCGATCATGGCCGGTTGGATGCATGTTTCAATCCACGCCCCCGCGTGGGGGGCGACGACGATCGCGCCGCCTGGGCGGCGATGCACCAGGTTTCAATCCACGCCCCCGCGTGGGGGGCGACGCGCGAAGTCGCCGAAGCGTTCGCTAAATCCGTGGTGTTTCAATCCACGCCCCCGCGTGGGGGGCGACCGCGCAGCGGCCGATTCAAATCGCGCCGTGGTAGGTTTCAATCCACGCCCCCGCGTGGGGGGCGACCCGGCGCAAGCATCGGCATCCTCCACCACTTCAAGTTTCAATCCACGCCCCCGCGTGGGGGGCGACGCGTTGCGGCCGCGTTGAAGGTACAGGGATAGTTGTTTCAATCCACGCCCCCGCGTGGGGGGCGACGGCGGCGGACGATCCACCACGGCGCAGCAACAGGTTTCAATCCACGCCCCCGCGTGGGGGGCGACTTCCAGACGGCTCCCTAATTGGCCGGTGACAGTGGTTTCAATCCACGCCCCCGCGTGGGGGGCGACTTCAGCTCTTCGATCACTTCGCGGCGAGCATCCGGTTTCAATCCACGCCCCCGCGTGGGGGGCGACCTCCGCCAACTCCGGTTTTTGCGGTTGGATCAATGTTTCAATCCACGCCCCCGCGTGGGGGGCGACATTGTACCTCCGGGTCAATCTCATCCGGCATGATTGTTTCAATCCACGCCCCCGCGTGGGGGGCGACCCCGGATGCTATCCTGATCGACCCCGATTACAAGGTTTCAATCCACGCCCCCGCGTGGGGGGCGACTCCATATCACGTCTCCTAGTTTGCATTTAATCAGTTTCAATCCACGCCCCCGCGTGGGGGGCGACGAGCAACTTTTTCCTTGTCTGTCATAATGCCGCCAGTTTCAATCCACGCCCCCGCGTGGGGGGCGACGCCAATGCCTGCGCGCGAACGCGAGCGCCCTGGCGTTTCAATCCACGCCCCCGCGTGGGGGGCGACCCGCCACACTGCGATTAAGAAATCATCCCAGGAGTTTCAATCCACGCCCCCGCGTGGGGGGCGACTCCCTGGATTGGTTCCGATTGAACCTGATGGATCGTTTCAATCCACGCCCCCGCGTGGGGGGCGACTGACTGGCGGCACACTTACCGGCGATCTATACGGTTTCAATCCACGCCCCCGCGTGGGGGGCGACGTTCGATGATCGAACGTGTTGCTCCGTGTTGTGCGTTTCAATCCACGCCCCCGCGTGGGGGGCGACGTCTTCGTGGCCTAGATACTCCTGGTCGTTCAGCGTTTCAATCCACGCCCCCGCGTGGGGGGCGACGATTACTGCCCTTGAAGAGCGGTTCACTGCTGCTGTTTCAATCCACGCCCCCGCGTGGGGGGCGACCGAACGTGAGCGGGGGTTACTACTATCAATGGGGTTTCAATCCACGCCCCCGCGTGGGGGGCGACACGGAGGCGGACTGAGCGACCCTGGGGGCAATTGGTTTCAATCCACGCCCCCGCGTGGGGGGCGGTACGGCGCAGGTTTAATCCCCCCCGCGGGGGGCGACGGCGCTTAGCGTAACAGACTCCATGCGCTAGACATATGTCGTCATAATTGCGCACTGAGGATGCGGAGTCGCCATATGAAGAATGCAATCTGTCTCGCACCGTGGCATCCGTCTGAATACACGTCGGTTGGCGGCCTCGCGGATACCCTGGGGAATTCATGGTCGCTTGAGGTTCGCGCGAGATAAGCTCCTGCAGTCCATGCCGAGCGATCACAGAATAAGTGGACCTTCAGGATCGTAGGCGACCTTGGCGCCGACGTGCTCGACGCGTCGCTTCCATTCAGATCCGAGAAAGTAGAAGCGAAGACTATCCTCGATAGGATCGGCTTCCGAGACGAGACTCGCCCGAAGCACAACCCATTGGGCGGAATCCACGAGACATTCGAAGACGGAGTTCTGCACCCGCTGGCCATGATTCTCGCACAATCGAGCCACTCGTCGCAGTCTGCGGCGACCAACTTCATCGCGGGTTCTTACGTCGTAACTGACAAGGACCATCATAATCGGGTCATCTCCAGAAGAACGCGGGATACGCGTCCAGACCGCCGCGAACATAGCGCGCCAGTAGCAGCGCCTGCACATACGGCACGAGCCCGACCGGAGCCCGCTCTTTCAGAAACGGGTGCTCAATTTCGTCCTGCTTGCGCAATTGCCAAGCGGAGACGACAGCCTTGCGCGTTTCATCGTCCATCAGAATGCCCCCTCCATCTTGCTCGGTGAATCCCGAGCCATGGACCTGACGCCGGTTGATGAGGGTCAGCACCAAGCGGTCGGCGAGCACCGCGCGCAGTTCCTCCATCAAGTCGAGTGCAAGACTTGGCCGTCCAGGCCGATCGGTGTGGAGAAAGCCGACTGCCGGATCCAACCCGACGCATTCGAGCGCAGATTCGATGTCGTGCCGGAGCAGCGCATAGACAAACGACAACAGCGCATTGACACGGTCCAGTGGTGGCCTCCGAGAGCGTCCGTCAAAATGGAATGCCTCGCGGTCACCTGCAATCATGTGATCGAAGACCGAAAAGTACGTCTGTCCCGCCGATCCTTCATGCCCGCGCACCTCATCGATGGAGGGCGCCCGTGCAGCTTCCAGCCCGGCCCAAGAAAGTCGGCTCGCCGCCTCGCGTAGTGCTATCTCCCGTGCCTCATCCGCTACTTCACGGGCCGCTCGCAGCAAAGTCACCCGGCTGTTTGCAATCTTTGCAGCGACGATTGTCTGCGCGGCCGGCAGCGCGCCGTCGGCGCCATCTGCCATCCGATATTGTTGGCGCCGCAGTAATACATTGCCCGAAACAGGCCCGGTGACTCGCGCCAGAAACCTCCCCTGCTCGGTCAAGAAAGATATGCCGACACCGCGTTCGCAGCATAGCCCGAGCAGCGGCGGGCTGCACGCAACCTGCCCCCAGCACACCAGGCCTTCCAGGGTATGCACTGGAACGCGCAGCCTCAGCTCCTCCCCGATCCTGATCGCGACGGTGTCTCCATCACGGTGCAAGTAGGCGCCCTGAGTCATCACATGCAGTGTGTTGAGCAACTTGCGCATGGCGGGCGGAACTATACCTCCTGTTGGAGAGAGCGCACTTGGCGCTCCACCCAGCGCGCGGCATCGTCGTGACGTTCGGTGGCCTTAGGAAGACACACATGAACCAAGGAACAGCTACTACAGTAAGTACCGGGCTGCGCCGGCGGCGTCTCCCGGTTTCGATAGAGCCGGTGCATCGTGGCGGCGAGTTCTTCGGTGCGCGCGCGAAGCTCCGGCGTAAAGACGATCTCCTGCCGCCGGCGTGGATTTCCGTAGAAGATCGCGCCACGTGTAATGGCGGTCTGCATCATCTCCTCAAGGCAAAGTGCTTGTGCGCAGAGCTGGACAGCATCGCAGTCAATCGGCTTGCTCTTGCCCCGTTTGTACTCCACGGGGAACGGCTCCGGACGGAACTCAACGATGTCAGCGCGCCCAGTCAATCGCAGTTTTTCCGACCGCAACCACATCCCACGCACCGTTCGGAGGTTGCCACGCCGACTCTCACTGGGCAGGTCGGCACGCTCGTGCAGCAACCGTCCTTCGGCGGTTCGCATGTTCTCCACCCAGACCTGTTCCAGATGGATCAGCGCCCATTGCCGCGGACAGAAGGCCAAGTGCTGCAACCCACTGATTGGGAGCGCGTCGTCGTCATCAAAGCCCGAATCGGACATCCAACACTCCCATTAAACGACGGCGGGGAGGGACGGGATCCATTCTTCAACGGATACACCACGGGGTACAACGCCAGCCAGTTCGATGACATAGTCGGAGCGGGAGCGCGCGGGACGGTTTTCGGGCTTCAACTCCGGACGAAGCTTCGCGGTGACCATCGAAAAGAGCTCATCGGCCCGAGCGTCGCCGAGCTTGCTCTCATGACGGAAAGCGATGCACCGGACCGGAGCCATAAGGCCGCGCGCGGCGGAGCGGTCGGTCTCAAACATGAAATTCAAGGCTTCCTTCACAAGTTTGAGGTCGGCTTCAGTGAAGCCGGTCTTTTCCGCGAGAGAAGCATTGATGAAACCGTGGCAGCGATAGAGGCCGTAGGGGACATTGAACTTGCGGCCTATCTCGCGTTCCTTATCTTCGTTCTCCTTCGTCACCGCGCAGCGCGTAATTGCAAACTCCGCCGAGACAATCGGGTCAATGCTGCGGGCGAAGGTCAGTTGCAAGGGTCCACGAACTTGGCCACAGTTCACGTCAGTTGTCATTACGGCGCCGAAGGTGCGGATGTCAAAGAAGTTAAAGCACATCCAGTCCGTCAGTTCCTTTGCCTTCTGCTCGTCTTTCGGCAGCTTTTTAGGCTCGGACTTTTGTCCCGTAGCCTCATATGCTTCTCGGTGTTCGGCATTCAAGACACCGCGCTCACGAATATATATCCGCTGGCCCGGTACTTCTCTGTGGGTGGCGGCGACAAAGTTGCGAATCTTGCGCTTGAGGCAGACATCGGTGACCAGCCCCTGGTTGGTCTCCGGGTCGATGCGAGGCAGATTGCCGGCATCTGGATCGCCATTTGGGTTGCCGTCAGTGACATCGAAAAAGTACACAAAATCGTAGCGATGTTGGATAGGCGTGCTCATGCGTTGACTCCTTCTTCCTTGTCTTTCTTGCTTGTGTAGAGGTCCTGGCGCTGATGGAAGTATCCTAGGACGAACTTTCCTTGATCTTCGAGGGAAAGATGAGGCGGAAAGGACTCCAGTTTACTTAGGACCTCACCTACTTGCTTTTCGCGATAGATTCTAAGGCCGGTGTTGAGTTTAGCCAAGTGATGCTGACTAAGCCGACATAATCGAGGAAAGACGAGCGAAGGTGTCGTGCTCGCAGAGGAAAAGTAGCTATCCTTGATTGTTTTGTTGAGTTCTCCTTCGACGCTGTCTCTCTGGATCATCTCCAGCAGTGCAAAGGCGCGACCGCAGCAGTATGCGGCGTCGGTGTTGTTCTGATCGAGCATTCTGGAAGCCTCCAATGGATTGCCGCGCAAGCGGGAGTTTCGAACCAGGCACGCCTTGACGGCAGCGACTCGCGCGTAAGCCACCTCGCCATCGCTGTGAATGCGGCGGATCATCGTGGCCAGCAAAGACTGGGGATAGGCCGCGCCGGTCAACACCGAACGCGCCAAGTCGCCGGCAAGCTGCGGCGAGACGTTTTCGGTATCGAACTTAGCCTTTTTTGCATCCCAACGCCCGGCGGCCGCAACGATCTTTCGCAGCGTGAGCAGTCGATCATCCTTCGCGTAAGCGAGCGCAATGTCACGTAAGTGCTTGCCCAATCGATCGCGGAGTTCCGTTGCATCCGCCTCCACCCATAGACGCACGGAAAGACGGGAGGCGTTCGGCGAAAGACCAAGCAGAAAGAATTTGGTTGGCTGGTCATCAGGTGCAATCTCTGTCGTTCCAGTGCCGTCGCGCAATCGCTTGAGCAATTGCTCCGCTTCTCGAAGCCGCTCCCGATCTTCTTCGATGATGGGGCCATCGTTCGGAAGCGGCTCGGAGAACAGCTCGCTCAGGGCGTCTTCCAGCAGGTTGTTCGAGTGGTCGGCCCAGAAGACGACCGTACTGTCTCCGAGCGAGACGCGACGGTCGCGCCGCTCGAGCAGATGGTTCAGCGCCTTCGTGTACTTATCCGTTATCGCGACGCCAACAGGAGCGTTGTAGCTCTGCGACTTTCCGTAAGACTCAAAAGCAGAAGCATTAAATGAAACCAGCAGCGCACCAGAGGATTGCGCTCCACCGACGCCTTTGATCTTGGGTTCATGCAGGCGGGCAATTTCGTCCAGCGTTCCAGAAACAAGGCACATGGCGCGCGTCGTACCAGCTTCCGAAGCCTCCGATTGCTCCTCGGTTTCCTCTGGGACAGAGATCAGATCGTGGACATACTGCATTTCTCCCGCAATACGGAAGACGCCGAAGTTTGTACCGATCTCCGAGAGTTGCGCCGCATGATCAAGCGCCAGTTCCGGCAACCAAGCCCGCAGAAACGAGCAGACCGCGCTGAATGCTGGATGATGGATCTGCTTTTCGATCTCGGTATGCTTGCTGCGGAATGCCTCAAAGGCGAGCACTGCCCTCGCCGCCGCTTTAGCCGATTTTCCGCTGTTGGGATCAGGATTCGGGACATAGCCCAGCAGATATGCGACGTTGTCCCATAGAAAGCAAGGATTAAGTCCCTGTCCTGTAGGCTTACTTTGTCCTGGCACATTCATCGACTGAGCGACCAGCTTATTGCCTATCTTCTCCTGCAAGGATTCAAAGGAGTTCAATCGTCCGTCCGGCTCCAGCACGACGCAGAAGCTGATTTTCTGGCGCGAGAATCCTGGACGTGCGAGTTGCGTATTTTCGTTGCCGGAGGCGACAATGCGATCATAGTGCTCGGCAAGCCGGTGCAGAATCATGCGAGCGCCTCCGCAAACTCCGGCACATCGATTACGCCGTCGTGCATGATTACACGAAAGAATCGCGCCTGCTTGCCCTCGGCAAAATCGATGTCATGCAGCATATATCCCAGATCGCGCTCACCGGCAAGGCTCGGGTCAACTTCTGGCATTGCACTCTCCGCTTCGATCAAAGCAAAGTCTGCCGCGAACTCGCGGCACCCAAGATAGGGTCGGGTGTAACAGCTGCCTTTTCGCGCGCGGCGGTTGAACTGATCCAGATGCTTGGCGATGTTGTCCGGTCCGCCGAGAAGCTCGAAGTGGGCTTCAATGAGGTAGCCCACATCCCGCAGCATCAACGTGGCGCGCTGCTGCCGGTTCTTGTCTTTATCCACGTAGTACGCGAGATCGCCAGCGCCGCTGTTCATGGCACTTTCTGCCGAGTCAGCGCTGATCTTGTCTTTCACCTCGTTGCGGCGAACCGAAATGAATTTGATCGGCTTGAGTACCTTAATACGATCAATGTGCCAACGAATCTCTGGCTTCCAATAGATCGCCTCCACGACGCCGCGCGCCGCCGAGGGCGTCATCACGTCATAACTGACACGCTCGACCTTCATCTCCGGGCGAGTGAAGCACGCCAACTCGCCCCAGCAGTGCAGCTTGATGCCGAATGCCACTCGCACCTCCTAAACGCTCCAGAGCGACTCGTCCAGCTTGGACGAGTCCGGGTCCAACCCCTTGTTGCCGCTATAGATCGAACGGTTGAGCAGAAGCCACACTCCAGACTCATGTTCCCGAACGAACCCACGATCATTCATCTGCCATATGGCTTCTTTCCTGACAGAGACCAGGTACGGCTGCAACTCGCGTTGCGGTACGAATGGTACGCTTCCAGCCATCAGCTTGTCCCACAAATCACTGGCCCTCGGGTCGTACGGGACAAGAATCGGCATCTGATCGTCTCTAATCATGCGAAATGCGCCGGCCACCTCACGGAATTGCAGAAGTGCGCGTCCTCGTGCGTGGTCGAACCCCATCTTCTCCATGACCCTATATTTGTCCCAGCTATCCTTCCGTATCCAGTAGAGGAGCCGGAAGTATTCTTCAATCGCCTCTGGCGCAAGGGGATCGCGGTATTTAGAGAGGAGTTCCTTTCCGGCCTCCGCCGCGGCTCGCAACAACCCTGCAGGCGGCTTCTCTTCAGCTTCGAAAACATACGTCACCCCTAGCGCAAGCAAGCCTTCCCTGTTGCAGCGGCCGGCAGCCTGAGCTATCGAATCGAAGCCGGCTTCGGCCCGATAGACCACTGGAAAGTCCAGATCGACGCCCGCCTCCACCAATTGCGTACTGACAACCCGGCAGGGCTGTTTTGCGATGAGGCGCTCCCGGATCGTCTTCAGCGCGGTTCTCCTGTGCGCACCGCACATCCATGCGCTCAGATGAAAGCAATCGCTAGACTCCGATTTCTCAGCTACCCGATCGTAGAGCCGAGAAGCGTGTTTTCTCGTGTTCACGATACAGAGTGCTGCTTTCTCCTTCGCAAGTAGCAAGGCCAACTGCTCGTCCGGCAACCTGCCGAGTGTGCGCACCTCCACGCGCTTCAAAGCGTGAAACAGTGGCGCCGCGTCCGGGATGATGGGGCGAACCTCTTCGAGCCCGAGCACGAAGTCGGTGCGGCGTTCGAGTGCTGGCTGAGTGGCTGTACAGAGGACGATGGAACAGCCGTAGTTCAGTACAAGCTCGCGTAACGCAGCGAGCGCAGGCTTGAGTAATTCAACCGGTATTGTCTGAGCTTCATCGAGGACGATCACGCTTCGGGCAAGGTTGTGCAGCTTTCTACAGGGGGTTGTTCGATACGCAAACAGGCTTTCCAGTAGCTGAACATTGGTGGTCACGATTAGCGGCGCGTCCCAGTTTTCTGCGCCAAACTGGTTTGAACGCGTGTTGTGCTTGGGTTCGAGATTTGTGTGGTGCTCAACTAGCCCCGCTGTGGCGAGCGGCCCAAGAGCGGCACGATATACATCCGCGGTCTGTTCAATAATACTTGTGAACGGGATTGCTAAAACGACACGCCGAAGTTCGTGCTTCACCGCATGCTCAAGCGCAAAGGCCAGCGAGGATAAGGTTTTGCCGCCGCCAGTTGGAACATTGAGTGAAAAAAAGCCCGGTCGCAGGTGGGCGGCATTACGACAGTGCTCAAGCACGATAGCCCGATGGCGATTGACTTCCGTTGGTTCTGCTTGTTTCTGCTTCTGCCGCAAACTGCCATCAAGTCGGTCCTTGAGTACGGGAAGCGTGGGTCTGGCGGAACCTGGACCTAGGCCGCTTCGCACCAAGGCCTTTTCGGGATCGCAGAATTCTTCGGTTCGGGTGCGGTCTGCGTCAATCAGACATGAGAAAAGCATGCGCGTGAAGAAAGCAAACTGGAAGGGATGCTCGGCTATACCCGCGGCTGATCGCTTGAGAGGTGACGTGAGTACCGGCAGAACGACGTTGGGCGTCGGAACTGAGGGAATATCATACTTGCCCGGATCGAGCTTGTATCGAAGCGTGCTGCGCTGCGTCGCGTCGTCGGCTGACGTCTCGTCCGGCAGTCCGGTGTGATGCCCGGCGATGCAGAACGCCAGGAACTGACCGGGAAGTTTTCCCGCGGCTTCTGCCACAAAACGAGCGCCAAAGGTAGAGTGATCGACCCGTCTTCGGTGAGGATCTTCGTTCTCTGCTCCCGCATCGGCAGATGCAGTTCCGGAGTTCAAGAGATAAAGCTGAAACTCCTCTGAGAGCTTGCCTAAATCATGACAGCGACCAAGGACTTCTCCCCATTGCTGTGCTCCAAATGCCTCCGCGAAGGTGGATGCGGAGTGTGCTACTTTGTCGAGATGAACACAGAGGAGTTCCCAGTCGGAACAAGGGCGATCATCAAGCGTGTGAGCATACCGTTCTGGTGAAGCTCCGTTCAGCAATGTCATGCGAGCCTCGGAAAAGTGCAATGCTAATCCTGCAACGTGAAGGCGCTCTGCAAAGGCGAAGGAGCGAATGAGATCCTCTTCATGTAGTCACGTCCGCAACTTCTACGGAAATCCAGATGAAATGCGTAGGAGTATTTGCCAGGATCGTGTGCGAGACCGATAAGCGCGCCGACACGAGGGATGCCGACCTTCGCGGCTAGCCGCAGAAACCCTGAGGAGGTGCACCTAAGAAGCAGTCCCCGCGAGTTTCTCCCGGAAAACCGCTTCAGCCAAAGCATATATCAAATGTCACTGCTGTCCGCTGCACGGGATTAACGAAAAACATTGTACGCATGAAATTCCAGGTTCGCCGCACTTGCTCTAGCCCACGGCTCAACTGGCTCGCGGAGTCGCACGCCTTCGAGTGCGTAGTAGTTCTTACCGTTTTCAAACTCCTCCCGAATGCGTTTGCTGACCACAACTCGCCGGTCCGCGGGATCAATGGTTAGGTAGCCATCATCGAACAAGCGATGCAGATCACTTCGCAGCAGAAGGCCATTCGGCACTTCGTGACGCTGCACCACCGTGTATGGCTTGATGTGTGCAGCATCCAGTACGGGTAGCGTTCGTTCCCCCGTGATCGCGCAGCGACGTTGGTACACTTCCGTGACAAGAATGCGAAACAGTCCCTGGCCGAGCCGGGGGATCACAATTTGCTGCCTCCCGTATCCATTTGACTCCACGGCGGCGAATGCCGCAGTGCCAACCTCTAGCTGGGCGGGCGTTTCTCCTTGAAGTCGTTCGGATACCGCATTCCAAAGCTCCCGTCCGACACCGGTTTCGGAGTCGTAGCCCTTTCCCTGGACAGTATTCAACTTGAAATCAGCTGGACACTGAATCCAAGCCTCTTTTGGCCAGAAGAACGGCTCGGCAAGCATGATGCACCCGATCGTCGGGTTTTCGTTTGGCGGAATCGGCGCGCGTCGATAATAGGCGATACGCTGCCGCATTTCGAGCAAGGAACGGACACCGTTGGCCTCCCGGAAGGTGTCCCAGGCCGTATTGACTGGCAGCTGATGGAAACGGACGAAGAACCCGCCGCCGGCAATAGAATTGGCGGGAGAATGTAGCTTAAAGAGCAGGAGTTCGCCAGGCTGAAGCGCCTTGAACGTTGCCTCTGGCGATGGCCGCCAGAAATTCACCTCATCCACGCGATTGAGAGCAGCATGGAGGGTGAACCAGTCGTTGTCTGTGACCGCGACAAAGAGGCGCATTTAGCTGATAAGGGAATATATAGCAAGCCTCGCAGGACAAGCCATCCTTGGGAAAGTGGAGTAGATTCCAGCGTGATCTTATGGCGGAACGAATGTCTTGGTCGACTGCTATTTGAACCACTGATAAGCAGCGTTGGCGACTGCAGCGCAGAGAGTCCAAGTGGAAAACAATGAAGGCAACGGCCCAGTGTTCCAGCGGATGCAGGGTTGCGTCCTTCGCGCTCGACTATCATGCCGGTGCCCGCAAGGCGCCTCAACCGGCCTCGCAGATAAGACCCGGTTGGACTGCGGAGCGGTTCATTTCAGCCTCTGTTCCGGCATGAGCAGGTGCGGCTCTGCCTCATCCAGAACGTCTTTCCAGCGCGACCTATCCGGAACGAGCGCAGCCAGGATGTTGACGACCCATTGGGTGACGAACGCTTGCGGGGGAAAGTCTCGGTCTGCGTCCGGCTGAGTGGCGTGCATCAATTTGCCCATATCGATTTCCGCACGCGGATGGGCTGTCCAGGGTATGAGCGGCACCCCCTTGAAACTGCGCGCCCCGAGAAAGATCCGCTGGAGTGTACGAGTTCTCAACTGCGGGGCGAGCGCGTCTGTCTCGGATCGAATGAGGCTGACGATGATCGTCACCACTTGATCGGCCAAACGCTCAATCGCCCGGGTCTTTGGATCAGGAGGTTCGGAAATGGAACGCGTCTCTATAGGTCTGCTTTCGGCGGCGGCTTCTTGTAGCGGAGAAGCTTTTAAAGCTGCCTCGGGAAGCGGTGCCACGGACTTGCTGTGCCCTGATGCAGCGGCCAGTTCTTGATCGCTTCGCGACGATCGAATCCGATGACCTGTCGCGGGCGCTTTGGCATGCGACGACGGTTTTGAAACCTGACTAGCGGGCGCGGCCGTCTTCTGAAGCTGTGGAGCTAAAGCTGTATGCAATTCCGGTCCTCCCTTTCGGGGTTGCCGGGGAACTGAGCGCAGCGTAGCCTCAGGAACCTTGAGGCCTCTAGGCAGCTTTGCGGGGCCTCGACGCGTTCTCACGTTTCTCTGGGGCACGGTTGCTGCCGGATCTCTTCGATTGAGCGGGAAGAGGGGTTTTCCGGTGGGATTGCTCCCCACCCAGCGGCGTCGAAAGGAGTATTTGAACAGCATGCTGAGGGCCTGGAGGTCGTGTCGAAGAGTGGATTCTTTGACCCCGTGCTTTTGCTTCCGCCAGTCCTTGTAGCGCTTGAGTCCAGCTTTGTCGATGGTCGCGAGTGGCGTGTCCTTGAAGAACTCACCGGCCTTTGAGAAGCTGGCCCGGAGGCGCTTGAGCGTAGCGGGAGCAGGGCGCCGCTTCCCGTCCCATGCGAGGAAACCGTCGACCGCCTCGCGGAAGCCGCAAGGGAGAAGCTTCCCCACTTGGGGCATCCTTCCTTCGACCGTGACAATTCGATTCCACTCTTCGATCACATGCGCTTGGGGCCGGTTCTCCGGCGTGGCGGCGAGCCCGGTCGAGCCGGAAATCTCCTTTCCGCCACATTTGAATCGGAAGTGCCAGAGCCCGCGGCGCGGCCTCAGCGTCATAGCGCAACCCCCAATCCGGGATTTCTCATCAACGGCTGACTTCCAGCGAGTGTACTGCTTCGGGCGGTGCCATTGCGGTGTCGACCGCGACGGCCGGCTCTGGGGACCGGAGCCGGCTGGAACCGGGAGCGGAAACGGGGTTCAGCAAGGGGGCCGCAAAGTCGATCGGGGATCTTAAAAGGGGCGGCGGGCAAGGGCCTGGGAAGGTGGTCTCCGGGGGACCATGGAGGCGGTCTTGAGGGGACCATGCCGCGTGTGAGACCGGGCGAGGGGCGCAAAGGTGGTCTACGGGGGACCGGAAGGGGTTCCGCGCGGAGCCATGGCTGCGAAAAGTGTCCTGTAAGTCTCGATAAAAGCCGGAAAGTGTCCTGTAAGTCTCAGTACAAGGGTGGGGACATGCTGTCCCCACCCTTTTTAGTCGCATTCGCCGGGATTCTCCTGCGAAGACGAATCGAGGATTCTGTTCCCTATATAAGGTGAGTAGCCGTCCGCGCCTTCCGGGCGCGGCGGCGGGGCGCAAAGTGGGTAGCATTGCCCCCAGGTTCCCGACTCTCTATTCCTTTCTCCCCGCGCCGAAAAGATCCCTGCCAGGATCTTCCGCGTCCCCCGGACCGGCGGCTCCATACAAGTGCGCAACTTTACCTGTTTTCCGGCGCAGTGAGAGCGCCCCGCAAAGGGGCGCGGCGAGGCACGGAAACGGGGCCGGCGCGGCGAGATAGGTGTTGAGAGGAGAACCGCACCATCTTTGGTGCATTACTGGTGCACGGCGCCCTGATATCGGGTTTTTACGACAACCAGGCTATAGCGGGCCGTTTAGCCCCCAAAACGCCCGAAAGTGTCCTGTAAGTCTCAGTGCAAAGTTGGGGACAGCTGTCCCCCACTCTTTTAGTCGCACTCGCCGGGAATCTCGCGCGAAGACGGATGGAAGATTCTGTTGATAGCATCCACAATGATGGCCCATTCAAGGGGATGTGGCTGGATAGAAATGCCTTAGCGACAGATTCCGGCCGGAATCCCGGTGCTAGGCCTCCACCGGGAAGGCGGTGGGCTACGGGGGGTCCCGATGCCCCCCTTTTCCCCTCTCCCCCGCGCGCGAAAAATATGCGTGCGGGCGAGGAGAGAAACCACGTCGCTCAGCAGCCCACCGCGACTTGTCCAGCGGAGATCCATGGTTAGCTCTTAGCCCACGTTCGAGTTGGCCATCAGGAAGTCATGTGCCTGGCTGATGGCGTCGGCCCCCTGGAGCAGCTCCGGGGTGGACTTGACCAGCACGGGGATGGGAGTGGGGGTAGTAGAGGGCACGCAGCTCAACAGCATGGGGTTGAATCTCCAGAAGCCTCCTCCGATGGATATTTGATCGGGCATGGCGGAGAGGCTGAGTTTGGAGCTGGCGAGCTGGACCCCTGTTTGGCGGGAGGGTGCGATGGACCCATACTCAGCCTATCGGGGACCCTGCTTGACAAGGCCTCCGGAAAGGATGAGTATATGAGTAAGTATATGAGTACCGATTCCTTCGACGGCGCTGCTTGCCTGCGCCGGCTGTCGGCCGAGCTGTTCGGCGCCGGGGTCCAGAATGGCCGCCAGCGAAGCAGCCAGTCGATTGAAGAGGCCGCGTGGCGGGCGGGCATGGATCCCGACCAATGGCGTGCCATCGAAGCCGGCGAGCGGATGGCCACGCGGGCCGAGATGTCTCTGGTGGCCCGGGGCGTGCAGATGAGCGGGGCCGATCTTGCGACCCTGGTGATCTTCTGTCAGCTGCTCGCTGCGTAACGTGAGGCCGGCCGGGGGCAGGAACCTGGCCGACCGTACTCAAAACCGTATATCCTCCCTCTCGGAAGGAGGTGAGGAAGATCAAGGCCACAGAACAGAAGGTGAAAAGAATGAACCTGAACGTCCCCGTCGAACTCCACAACAGCTTCAAAGCGGTCACTGCCGCTCAAGGCCAGAACATGACCGACGTGCTGATGGAGTTCATCAAGGATTACGTCACGAAGCACTCGCCGAAGCCGAAGGGACGGCGCAAGTGAAGCGCGCCGCCCTGTACATGCGGGTCTCCTCTCTGGATCAACACCCGGAGACCCAGCTACACGATCTGCGCCAGATGGCCGCCCAGCGCGGCCTTGAGATCGTCAACCAATACACCGACCGGATCAGCGGCGCCAAGGCGCGCCGGCCCGGGTTGGACGCACTGATGCGGGATGCTCGCCACGGCAAGTTCGATGTGGTCCTGGTCTGGGCCTCGGACAGGATCGCCCGCTCCACACGGCATTTTCTGGAGACCCTGGATGAGCTGAGCCGCCTCGGCATCGAGTTCGCCAGCTTCCGTGAGCCGATCGACACCGGCGGACCCTGGGCCGCGCCCTGGTGACCATCATCGGCGCCGTCGCCGAGCTCGAACGCAACCTTATTATCGAGCGCGTCAGAGCCGGCATGCGCCGGGCGCGGCTCGAAGGACGCCACATCGGTCGCAAGCCGGTCGAGGTCGATCGCGACGCGATCCTCGGCGACCGCCGCCGCGGACAAAGTCTTGGCCAGCTAGCCCGGAATTACGGTGTCTCGAGAACCACCATCCACAGACTGCTCAACCAGGGTTCCGACGTTCCCGTCCAAGCCGCCTGAGGCCTGTTCCACAAGGGGTCAGAAAACCGCCGCTCCAAACCACACATAACAAACGGCAGGATTTCCAAGATCCGGCCGTTCCACAACCTATACCTTTAAAGACAATCCCGAATCAATATCGAACCCAGCGAAATACCTGGA
>CAWBIG010000029.1:0-3312 GCA_963788435.1 uncultured Acidobacteriota bacterium
GGAACCGACCTCATAAGTTCCCGTGCAGACCTGGCCCCCGGAGATTGGAGACTCTCTCCCGCAGTGGATCAGGTTGGGCGTCCCGGTGTCCGATGGCGCGGTCACGTACTCGCCCGAAGGCGCGGTCTGCTCGCCGGCGATGAACACAGTGATGGTGGCGAACTGTGGGGTGGGGACCGACTGGTCGCAGGTCGGCGGATTGGTTCCAGGCAATTCGCACGTGAAAGTAATCGGGTTGGAAAGCACGACGGTGCCGTCCGGATTGGAGGTGTTGTCAACTGCGTAGATGACGGAATCTCCCTCATACCCCATGGAGGTAGCAAGACCGGCGTATTCCCCGGGCAGTCCCCCTGATGGGCCACCGGCCCTGTGCCGCCGCTGGGACACACGCCTATGCCGGGCCCGGAAGACGCGGCTCCGCAGGAATCCACCTCGGCCACCTCGGGCGAGGTCGAAACCCAGGTCACTGAGTTGGTGATGTCGCGGACGGTGGGATTGGTGGAGTAAGTGCCGAACGCGAGGAATTGGGTGGTCATGCCCTTGTTCGATACCTGAGAGGCGGTGGGCACAACATTGATGGAGAGCAGCGGCTCCTGGGCGGCGCCGATGGTTACGCTCAGGGTTGCCGTATTCACCACCACGCTCTTGTCGGGGTTGGTATAGGTTGCGGTAATGGTGGTAGAGCCCGCGCCCACCGCCGTTGCCAGACCTGGCGTGCCATTGCCCGTGGTGCCGATGGTGGCCACGTTCAGGTCGCTCGACGTCCACACCACGCCCGCAGTCTCGACCACCTGCAGTCCCGTCGATCCCTGGGTGCCGATAACGAAGAACTGGGTTTGCTGCGCCTGGGTCAGACCCTGGGTGGGGGGATAAACGGCGAGCGCGGTCACTGCTTCCGTCGTGCCTCCCACCACCTGGAAGGTCGCAATCCCGTTGGCAATGCTCTTATCGGCGTTGGTGTAAAGGGCGGTAATGGTTGCAGTGCCCTGGCTCACACCCGTGGCCAGGCCCGCCGCGTTGATGGTGGCGATCGCGGTGCTGCTGGAACTCCATGCAACCAGTTTCGACAAATCTTCCGTGGCTCCCGCCGCGGTGGCACCGATGGCGATGAACTGACTTGTCTGGCTGGGCGAGGCCACCGACTGTTGGCCCGGAATGACAGTGATGGTCGTAATGTCCGCGTTGCCAGGGCCGTTTGATCCGCCTGTCCCGGTCACCGTCAGCGTGGCGGAATTGGAGATCTCTCCGGTGAAGCCCGGCATGGTTGCCGTAATCGTCGTGGTACCCGCAGAAAGTCCCGTCGCCACGCCGGAGGCGCTAATGGTAGCCACGGCCGGGGCGCTCGATGTCCAGGTAACAGTGTCCGTCACGTTGCTCGTCGAAGACGGGTGATTCCCATGGCCGGTGGTTCCGGTTGCCGTGAACTGGGCTGCCTGTCCAACCGCCACCGATTGCGTCAAAGGCGATACCGCCACGCTGTCAACCTGGGATGAGGTGCAGCCGGCCAGCCAGAGTGTGAGCAGACAACCGGCCATCAATACGAGGGATTTTCGTTCAACCACGTTCGACTCCTTGTGGGGGCGCGTGCGCGGGCTCCGTATAGGCGGACCCCCTCCGTAACCTGATTTGCACGCCGGATACCATCCTCGATTCTTGTGCCAAACACCGTCATTTTCAAGAGCTTACGTGCGTCTTTCGGTGGGAAGTGTACCCATCTGTATACGGTCCCCACGCACAGGTGAATCCGCGCGTTTGCGCTTCGCCCAGCCCCTGAACCCGGTCCAAAGGGTCCGGTCGGGCATGCTTTTCCACGGTTGCACCCGCTACACTTGCTGTTAGCATGGCCATCAGGCAAGACAACTCTCCCGAGCGGCTGGTCAACGCCTCGCGGGCGGAAGAGGAACAGGGTTTTGAGCTCAAACTGCGGCCGCGCTGGCTCCGCGAGTTCATCGGCCAGAAAAAGGCCAGGGAACAACTGGAAATCGCCCTGACGGCGGCCAAATCGCGCGGCGAAGCGCTGGATCATGTGCTCCTGTTCGGTCCCCCCGGCCTGGGCAAAACCACCCTGGCCACCATCATTGCCAACGAGCTGGACGTCGGCTTCCAGCAAACCTCCGGACCGGCGCTGCAAATCCAGGGCGACCTCACCGCCATCCTCACCAACTTGCGCGAGCGCCAGGTCCTGTTCCTCGACGAGATTCACCGCCTCCAGCCCGTGCTCGAAGAAAAGCTCTACACCGCGCTCGAGGACTACAAGCTCGACATCATCATCGGCCAGGGCCCGGCGGCGCGCACCCACGTGATGGAGATCAGGCCGTTCACTTTTATCGGCGCCACCACCCGGCCCGGACTGCTTTCCTCGCCCTTGCGCTCGCGCTTTGGCATCCTGCTCCGCCTTGAGTTTTATACCGAGGAGGAACTCCGCGTGATCGTGGAGCGCTCCGCGGAAGTGCTCGGCGTGCCCGTCGACGCCGATGGCGCTTCGGAGATTGCCTTGCGCTCGCGTGGAACCCCGCGCATCGCCAACCGCCTGCTCCGCCGCGTGCGCGATTACGCCCAGGTGCGGGGAACCGGAACCATCGACCGCGCCACCGCCAATGCCGCACTGACCATGCTTGAAGTGGACGCCCACGGCTTCGACGAAATCGACCGGCGGCTGCTGCTCACCATCATGCAAAAGTACGATGGTGGGCCGGTAGGATTGGGCACCCTGGCCGCCACCCTGGCCGAGGAAGAAGATGCGCTCGAAGAAGTCTACGAGCCGTTCCTGATTCAGATTGGATTCTTGGATCGCACTCCGCGCGGACGCGTGGCCACGCGCCTGGCCTACGAACACTTCGGGTTGACCATGCCCGACGCAATCGGCTGTTCAAGCTCCGCTAGCACCGCTAACTCCGCTAACCCCGCTAAGGAGGACTTATGGCACTTACGGAATCAACCATGCTCGCTTTGGGAGCCGGAGCGCCCGACTTCGCGCTGCCTGACGTGGTCAGCGGCAAAACCGTCCGCCGCGATGCCCTGCGGGGAAAACAGGCTCTGCTCGTCATGTTCATCTGCACTCATTGTCCTTACGTCAAGCACGTGGAGAAAGGCCTGGCGGCGCTGGGCAACGATTACGCGTCCCAACCGGTGAGCATCGCGGCCATCGGCAGTAATGACGCGGAGAATTATCCTGACGACAATCCCGCCGGCCTCAAACGGCAGGCACAAACGCTGGGGTTCCGCTTTCCTTACCTCTACGACGAGACCCAGAAGGTGGCGCGTGCCTATCACGCCGCCTGCACCCCGGACTTTTTCCTGTTTGATGCGAAT
>CAWBIG010000030.1:0-6913 GCA_963788435.1 uncultured Acidobacteriota bacterium
TGGCTGTGGCCAATCCGCAATCGCGGCTCGACTTCAGCCCGCGGCTTGACTTCCAGCTGGGGGAAAAGAACACGCTCACCCTTCGTTACATGCTGGACCGCCAGGTGCAGACCAATAGCGGCGTGTCCCAGTTCGCGCTCGAGTCGCAGGCTTACAACGTTACCAACTACGAAAACACGCTTCAGCTTGTGGACACGCAGGTGCTGAGCGCCAATGCCGTGAACGAGACGCGGTTCCAGTATGTCAGCGATCGCGATAATCAGTCGGCGCAGAGCCTGGATCCCACCATCACGGTGCAAGGCGCGTTTACCGGCGGCGGCAGCAACATGGGTGTGGTCCGCGACAACCAAGACCGCCTGGAGCTTGAGAACGACACCACCGTGGCTCACGGCCCGCATGCCATCGAATTCGGCGCCCGCTTCCGCCTGACCCGCGACGCCAACTTCTCCACTTCCGGCTTCAACGGCAACTACATTTACTCTTCGCTTAATGCCTACGCGGCGGGCACGCCATCTGAGTACCAGGTGACGGCGGGCAAATCCAGTTCCAACGTTGCGCTGTTTGACGCAGGCCTTTTCTACCAGGACGATTTCAAGCTCCGCCAGAACTTCACCCTTAGCTATGGCATCCGCTACGAAGCGCAGAATCGCATCGCGGATCACGATGACTGGGCGCCGCGCGTCAGCTTCGCCTGGGCTCCCAAGCGCGGTTCCAAACCCTCCTCCACCGTCATTCGCGCCGGGTACGGCTGGTTCTATGACCGCTTTGGCTCCAACTTTGTTCTCGACGCCATCCGCAATAACGGCATCAACCAGCAGCAGTACGTGGTCGATAATCCCACCTTCACAAAGGACGCACCGCCGGTCAGCGTGCTCGCGGCGGACAGCACGGTGGCGCCCACGATCTATCAGATCGATCCCCACTTCCGCGCCTCGCTCAACATGCAGGCCGCGGCCGGCGTGGAGCACTCGTTCGGCAAGGTGGCCACGGCCTCCATCACTTATGTGAACTCGCGCGGCATTCACCAATACATGAGCGACAACATCAACGCCTTCCTGCCCGGGACCTACGACGAGGCCACCGGAACCGGCACGCGCCCCAACGGCATCAACGAGAACATCTACCAGTTCCAGTCCGAAGGCATCTACAACCAGAACCAGCTCAGCGTGAACTATAGCGTGCGCTCCAAGCGGGTTACACTGTTCGGCTTCTACATGCTCAACTTCGCCAGCGCCGATACCTCCGGCGCAACTTACTTCCCGTCGAACCAGTTCAATCCTCGCGCTGACTACGGCCGCGCCAACTTTGATACCCGCAACCGCTTCCTGTTGGGCGGAAACCTGGCCGGGCCCTACGGCGTTTCGTTCAGCCCCATGCTCGTGACCAACTCCGGCGCGCCGTTCAACATCACCATCGGCCAGGACATCTACGGCGACAACCAGTTCAACGAGCGCCCGGCCTACGCCACCGCCTCCAGCACCGATGTGATGAAAACCGAGTGGGGCACGTTTGATCTGAACCCCTCGGCCAGCGAAGCCATCATTCCCTATAACCTGGCCACCGGCCCCGGGCAGTTCAGCATGAACATGCGGGTCAGCAAATCCTTCGGCCTCGGCCCCAAAGTGACCGGCGCCAGCCCCATGGGCGGCATGTTCGGCGGACCCGGCGGAGGGCCTCCGGGCGGCGGCCGCGGTGGACCTCCAGGAGGCGGCCTCGGCCCCGGGGGCTTGAGCGGCAACCGTGGCGGACCTCCAGGGATGAACCAGGCCGCTGCAACGCGGCGCTACTCGCTTACCTTCGCCGCCATGGGACGCAACATCTTCAACACCGTCAACCTGGCTCCGCCGGTTCCCGTGCTCGAATCGCCGCTGTTCGGCAAATCCAACGCTCTGGCCGGAGGATTCTTCTCCTCGCCTGACTCCAACCGCAGCATCGACCTGCAGGTGTCGTTCAACTTCTGACGAAGAGTGCGGGATCTCACCCGCACACCGGGACCGTAATCACGACCGATCAAAATGCGAACGCGAGCCGAAAGGTTCGCGTTTGCATTTTGCTTCACCATTGGTGCAATTCCTGCCCTATACTGGGCTGAAGAAGACGACGAGCGGGGCTGGGGACGTCTTCGGAGCAGTCGATGGCATTACAGGCTTCGCGTAAACACGCGGCGGAGGCGCCGGTCATCCCCGACCGCCTCTACTTCAAAATTGGCGACGTCGCCCGCATCTGCGGCGTCGAAGCCTACGTTCTTCGCTTCTGGGAATCCCAGTTTCCCCAGCTCAAGCCCAACAAAAGCGGCACTGGCCAGCGCCTTTACCGCCGGCGCGATGTGGAGTTGGTGCTTGAAATCCAGCGGCTCCTGCACAAGGAGGGGTTTACGATTCCCGGCGCGCGCCAAGCGCTTGACTCCGGCTCCCGCCCCGCCGCAACCCGCCCGGAATCACCACGCGAGCTGCGTCCCGCGCCTCGGCCGGATGCTGCGACGAGGGCCATCGCCCACGCCCGCGCGGAGCTGAAGGAGATCGCCGCGATGCTGGCCAGCCCGCAACCGGGAACGAAACGCGAACGAGGCAGAGTGGTAAAGGTCCGGAGCGAGTCAGGCAGCCTGTTCCCGGTCTGAGGCGTCGGCGCTCAGCGATTCGATCGCAAAAACTTGATCTGGCCGGGTTTGGATCACAACTCCTGCCTGTCCTGAGGTGTCTATACAGACGATGAGAAGTTTGCGGGGATTGTATTTTCTTTGCTTTGGGATTGCGGTGGGCTGGACGACGCCGGCGGGGGCGCAGCAAGCCAGCTTTCTGGTGAGCCAGAATGGGCACACGGTAGGGAGTGCGAGTTACGACATCCAGGCGCATGCCGGAGGGTTCGATTCGAACTCGATGGTGAAGGTCCAGATGCAGGGGCTGGACTACACGATTTCAAAGACGGCGCGGCTGGATGGGGTGCACCACCTGGAGCACGTAGTGCTGAGCGGAGTGCTGAACGGCTCGGCGGTGAGCGTGGTGGGCAAGCCGGACGGGGCGCAGTTCCTCATGAACATTTCAGCGAATGGACACAGCGCGACGGCGCGGCTGGATGGGCATGGCGGAGCGGTTTTCATGCCCGACTTTGACCCGGGCGCATTACAAATATTGCTGGATCTGGCGGAGGAACAGAACAATCGCGATTTGTGGGCCATCCTTCCCAAGCAGGCTGGGAGCGTGGTTCCGGTGGAGCTGGCGACTTACGCAGACGAGCAAGGGACGCTGGAAGGAAAACCGATCACTATACATCATCTGGTGGCGACATTCGCCGACGGACATGCGGATCTGTTTGCCGGACCGCAAAATGGGCTGCTGCAGGCGGAGTTGCCGCAGGACGGGTTTGCGCTGGTGCGGAAGGGATTTGTGCTGACGCCGCCGAAGAAACCGATTGTGCCGGCGGAGTGAGTTGCCGCAGAGATTACGGCCCGTTCATGGGCGATGATTCTCTGACAAAATCGATGGTCCCTTTGTCGGTGTCGATGGAGCCGGTCATCTTGTCCCCGCCTATTGTCACTTCGCATTTCGAAAACACGACGTTTCTACCAGGCTGAGGGTGGGTCCAGATGGTCAGCTTGTTTCCCTGGAGTGCCGTGGTGATGGGGATGGGGTCGCTTTCACTCGGCCCCAGCCAGCCGGTTACTCTGTTTCCGTTCTGCCAGAACGCGGCCACGCCGACGACTTTGCCATCGGGGGTTGCGATACTTACTTTCCAGCGGCCGGTTATGTCCGCGGCGCAAAGCGCGGCGACTGAACTCAGAAGCAGGGTAATCAGGAGCAGGGATCGGCGCATCATGCGGGTCCTCCTGCAGGAATAACGAAGGAATGCATGAGGGGGTTAACAGGGGCGGGTCAGAGCGCGCGCCCGGCGGCGACGGCCGATGACCATGCCCACTGAAAATTGAAGCCGCCCAGGTGGCCGGTGACATCGACGGCTTCGCCGATGAAGAAGAGGCCGGAGGCATTGCGGGCTTCGAGGGTGCGGGCGTTTAGATCGGCAGTATCGATGCCGCCCGCGGTAACTTCGGCTTTTTCAAATCCCTCGGTGCCGATGGGATGAAACTCCCAGCGGCGCAGGCGGCGCTCCGTGGCTTCGAGCTCGGAGTTGCTCCAGCCATTCGGCTGCGCAACCTGAACGATGCGGTCCCCGAGCCGCTGCGGCAATGTGGCGCGAAGGGCGTTGCGGAAGGAAGCGGAGTCGCGGCGCGACTGCGGCTGGAGCAACGAATCGAGTATGCGTGCGCCGGGCGGGAGCGCGGGCGCGAAATCTACCGTTAATGGATTGCCGTGCTGCCAATAAGAAGAGGCTTGAAGAATTGCCGGGCCGCTGATGCCGCGATGGGTGAATAGCATCTTCTCGCGGAAGTGCGGTGCGGGTTTTTTGCCGGATGATTCCGACCAGGCGGCGACCTCGGCGGAGACGCCGGCGAGCGAAGCCCAATGCGCTTCGTCGCCGCCGAGGACGAGCGGGACGAGCGCGGGCCGTGGTTCAACGATTCGCAGACCGAATTGACGCGCAAGGTCATATGCGAGGGCAGAAGCGCCGAGCTTGGGGATGGAGAGGCCGCCGGTGGCGACAACGAGCGCGGCGGCGGAAAGTTCCGCTGCGGAGCAGCCTACGCGAAAACTTCCGGAGGCATCGCGCTCGACTTGAATGTCGCGCGCGTTCAGGACGACTTCCACGCCGGCGTGCTCGCACTCGGCAAGGAGCATGTCGAGGATGGCGCGGGAGGAGTGGTCGCAAAAGAGCTGGCCAAGAGTTTTTTCGTGCCAGGGAATGCGGTAGCGATTGACCAGCTCGAGGAAATGAGCGGGTTGATAGAGCGCGAGCGCGGACTTGACGAAGTGCGGATTAGCGGAGAGAAAGCGGTCGGGACCGCAGTGAATATTGGTGAAGTTGCATCGGCCGCCGCCGGAGATGAGGATTTTGCGGCCGGTCTGCGCGTTGTGTTCTAACAGCGCGACTCGGCGGCCGCGCTGGCCTGCAATAGCGGCGCACATTAGGCCGGCGGCGCCGGCGCCCAGAACAACTACATCGCACGCGCGCCAGGCTTCTCTCATGTGGGTGTTGGGCCGCTGAAGCGATCGCGAATAAGAGCAAGGGCCTCTTCCGCGGTGGCGATTGCGCCCTCGAGCTGGGCGTCTTCGGCGGCCTGGAGCATTTCCTTGAATTGTGGGCCGGGGACGTAGCCGGCGGCGATGAGGTCATCGCCGGTGAGGAGCGGGCGCGGGCGAAATTCCTCTTCGGCGATGGAGTGGTAGCGCTCGCTGACGAAGTTGTAGATTTCAAGGTTGCCGTGCGCCGCCATGCAGTCCATGCGGTGCAGCTCGAGGTGCTCTTCAAAGCAGGGCAGTCGGAAGAATCGCTTGAGGGTGGACGCTTTCATGCGCGGCGCGTCGGCAAAGCGCATGTGATTCTCCACCAGGGCGAGTATCTGATGCGTTTCCTCGTTGGAGAAACGGAAGCGACGGCAGATTTCCGCAGCCATGGCCACGCCGACCTCGACGTGACCCTCGAAACGGATGCGGTCGGGCGCGACGCGGAAGGTTGGCGGCTTGCCCACGTCGTGCAGGAGCGCACCCCAGGCCAGCGTGCGCGGACAATGCGGCTGGAGTTGCTGGAGCAACAGCATTGTGTGGATGAAGACGTCGCCTTCGGGATGGAACTGCGGCGGCTGTTGCACGCCTTTCATGCTTGAGATTTCAGGCAGGACTTGGACGAGGAGATCGGTTTCGTCCAGCAGCCCGAATGCGCGGCGGGCGCGGCCTTCAGTGAGCATTTTGGTCAGCTCATCGCGCACGCGCTCGCGGCTGACGGCGTGAATGCGTGGCGCGAGCTGGCGGATGGCGGCGAGGGTGGTGGACTCGATGGTGTAGCCGAAGCGCGCGGCGAAGCGCACGGCGCGAAGGAGACGGAGCTTGTCTTCCTGGAAGCGACGGCGAGGATCGCCGATGGCGCGGATCACGCCCGCGTCGAGATCGGCGAGGCCGTTGACGTAGTCGAGGAGTCCTGCGCGGACGGCGGGCGGCTCCAGATTCTCGATGCTGTGGAGTTTGGCGGGATCGAGCAGCAGGCCGTTGATGGTGAAGTCGCGGCGCTGGACGTCCTCAGCGGGATCGGCGGTGTAGCGGACCTGGTCCGGATGGCGGCCGTCGGAATAGGCGCCGTCGCGGCGGAAGGTGGCAACCTCAGTGACGGAGTAACGGGGCGCCGAATCGGGCGCGTCTTCGAGCGGCGGAGTCTCGTCGAGGGTTTCGTCGGCGACGAGGACTACGCCGAAGTGGGCGCCGACGGCGAAGGTGCGCGGGAAGAGGTTGAGGACGATGTCTGGTGTGGCGGAGGTGGCCACATCGTAGTCGAGCGGGGTGCGGCCGAGGAGGAGATCACGCACGCAGCCGCCGGCGAAGTAGGCCTGGTGGCCCTCGGCGCGGAGGGATTCGACGATGCGGAGCGCGGCTTCGAATTGGCGCGAGGGCGAGGACATCTCGTTCTATTGTCATCCACGTCGCGGCCTTCGATGCAAGTTGCGGCCGGTAGACTGGAAGGTGATGAAAAGCGGCCTGATCCTCGGCATTGAGAGCTCGTGCGATGAGACCGCTGCCGCAGTGGTGGAGCGCGGCGAACGGACGCTGTCGTCGGTGGTGGCTTCTCAGATCAGCACCCACGCGCGATATGGAGGGGTGGTGCCGGAACTGGCCAGCCGGGAGCATTTGCGGGCTATTGTGCCGGTGGTGCGGGCGGCGCTGGCGGAGGCGGGGATCGGGCTTGAGGAGCTGGACGCGATTGCGGTGACGGCCGGGCCCGGCCTGGCTGGCGCACTGCTGGTCGGGATCACGTTTGCCAAGGCGCTGGCGCTTGCGCGGGAGCTGCCGGTGATTGCGGTGAATCACCTGGA
>CAWBIG010000031.1:0-11934 GCA_963788435.1 uncultured Acidobacteriota bacterium
CGACGTCGGCGTCGCCCTGGTGCTGCTCGGCATGATGAAGTACACGACTTTCGTCTCTGGAGAAGCCGCCGATGCTCCCGAAGCCTACGCCATGAAATATCTGGGGCGTGCATCCGTTCTTCCGCGCTCGGTAATCGAAATGGGCGCTTTCACCGGCATGATCTCGTCGCTGCTCGTATTTCAATACGGTCAAGCCCGCATTCGGTACGCCATGTCGCGCGACGGCCTTCTATCTAAATCATTCTCCGCCGTCCATCCAAAATATAAAACGCCCTACTGGTCGACCTGGATCGCCTGCTTCGCCGTAGGCATACCCGCCGGCCTCGTCGATATCGGAGACGCCGCCGACCTCGCCAACATAGGCACCCTCTTCGCCTTCGTCCGCGTTTCTCTGGGAGTAATTCTCCTGCGCCGCAATCAACCGGACCGCAAGTGTGCTTTTCCGCGTCCCCTTCGTCCCACGCTCCCGGCGTATCTCTCAAGCAAGACGACGAGTCGAGGCACACAGAAAGATGGCGACTTACCTGAAAGATTTTGCGGCTTCGGGAAATCCAAATGGCGGCCATTTGCCACAATGGGCGCCGGTGAGCACGGCCGAGCCGGAGACTATGGAAATTGGCTCGCGGACCGCGGAGATGCCGCTGGCAGAGGGCGAGCGGCTCGCGTTCTGGGAGAAATTCTTTACGTCGCCGGCTGGAACGCACGCGTCGCCGTTTTAATTTCTCCTGCTAGGACAGCGTGATTGCGGCCACTTCGTAGTCGGCGACTTCAGGAACGGTGAACTGAAGTTGCTGTCCGTGTGCGTCGAATGGAATCGCTTTCTCCGCGCGCAGGAGCTCGACCTTTTTTGCGCGCACGTTTTCAGGCAGCTTGATGGAGACGCGCTGCGGACCAAGTTTTGTCACCGACTGCATCCACCCGTGGAATGCGTTGGGAGCGGTGTAGTTGAGAAGGTGGACAGCGTAGCCGGGAGCCGTCTCCCAACTGAACAACTCAAGGAAGCCCTCCCCGGTGACCGACACCATGCGTTCGTTGTGGGTGAGCCAGCGAAGGGTGTTGTGGATCAGCCGCAGCAGGTCGTTGTGGCCGGTCAGCCAATAGGTGCGTTCCACGTCGCCGGCGAACCAGGCTGTGCGTCCTGCGCCATGATCGCGCAGCACCACTGCCGGCTCGCTGGTGTGCGGAACGGGCGGATAGGCGAGTTCCGGCGGATAGCGCACAAAGCCCGGCACCACGGTGAGCAGCGGATCTTCGACTGGCTTTAACGGAAGGCGATTCTCCGCGCCGGGAAGCCAATGCGTCCCGGCGAAACCTGCCAGCACATCGTGCGCAGGCTGTGCGCCGTTCTCCTCAATCCAGGCGTAGTACGGGTTGCCGTTGGTACCGATGGCATCGCCCGCCTTGCCGATGCCGAACACGTCAGCGAGTCCGAAATCGGCGCGCGGGTTTACTTTTTCATCGTACAAGCTGGTTTCAAAGCTGCCCATCAGCGCGCCGCCCCCGCGAACGTAATTGCGGAGCTGGCCGCATTGCGTGTCGCTGAGCATGGCCACATTGGGCAAAATCAGCGCGCGATATCGCGAAAGGCGCTCGGGATCCAGGCGATCTTCGTGCACGAAATCAAACGCGTACCGGCCCCGCAGCAATGCGTCGTAAATCCCCTGCGTGGTCTCACGCATGTAATGGCGCGTGCGCGCCGTGGCCGGGCCCGGATAGAGAAGCTGCGTGCTTTGGCCGATGACCACGCCGACGTCGGCAATGGACCTGTAGTTGGTGAAGTGCGAATCGTGCCTGGCAGTCCAGCGGAAATACTCGCGCCCTGGCTGCTGCCAGCGGGTGTCTTCTCCCTGGCCTCCTTCGGCGCCCACAAAGTGGAGATAGGGCCGCATTCCGCTGGCCAGCGTCTGATTGAGCCACATGCGGGTCTCGTCAGAGCTCTTTGACAGATTGCGCCAGCCCGGCGAACCCGTGGAATACGCGGCGGTGACGTTGGCCGCGAAGCCGCCATCCATGACTGCGCTGCAGACGCGTCCTTGCAGACTGCATCCCCACACCTCCGGCTCCTCGTAAGTGCGGCCCTGGTTGTCAGCCTGGAACCACGCCGCAGTCTTTCCCAGCCGGTCGAGATTGGGTCCGCCGCGCACATTGCCGCCGGAGTTGGCAAAGAAAAAACTGTCGGCCTTCTTCTCCTTCGCAATCGCATCGTGCTTTCCCCAGAGCTCCAGCACGCGATCAGTGAAGACGCGCCAGTACGCTGGCGTTCCCGAGGCGGGGAGCTTGCTGCAGATGGCGCAGTGGCAATCGGGCAGGCTGCCCAGCGGCGGCCAGCCGTTCGCGTAGAAGCAGTCCACATCGTAGAGCGAATTGATCTCGCGCATGATGGCGGGAATGTAATCGTCCATGTACGACGAGAACATGCAGGTCTTGAACAGTCGCGGTTCCTGCTCGCTGAACTGCACGGATCCGTCGCGATGCCGCATGGCCCACTCGGGATGAGCCGCTAGCGCGTCCAGCCAATTCAGGTCGGGGCTCATGCGTGCCACCACGTGCATGCCGCGTTTGCGAGCCGCTGCTACGCACTCGCCGAAGAAATCGCGGCCATTGAGGAATTTGCCGTGCTTGTGGAACGGCACCTTCGAGGGGTAGTACGCCAGGATGCCGGTGACGCTGATGAAGACGACGTCGGCCTGCGCCGAGTGCCAGAAATCGGCCCACTCCTCAATGTTCATCACCGCCGGGTCGTGCTCGGTCATATTGGTTTGTCCCACACGCCGCACGCGCATCTGCCAGGGAAGCGTGGATGAATCGGGAGCCTGCGAGCGCTGGGGAAGAGACGCCAGTTGGGCTTCGGCTTCGGCCGGTGCGGAGGTACGAGTTGCGCCGGTCTCCGCCTCCAATCCGCGCAGGGCAGAAGAAAGAGGAACCACTGCGGCTCCCGAACTGAGACTGGTTTTGATGAAATTGCGCCGGCTGATCATGGCATCCCGCCTGTTCCGAAACTGGGCCAGTGTAAATGGAGCGCGTGTGGCCGTGCCAATCGGCGATCCAGTTTGCGGCGCATGGCTCACTCAACGGGCCAAACACGGCTTGATCGGCAGATGGGAAATCTGAAAGACTTGCCGCGCCCGGCGAATGCGTGGTTGCGGTTCCCGGAATCAGCGGGAGGAATTGGAATGAGGAAACTGAAGCGGGCATGGGTGTCGGCAATGACGGTTGTTTTTGCGGTTGCGCTGGCCATCTGCCTGGATGTGTCGGCGAAGACCGGTGCGGCCGATGCGGTCACCACCGTTCCGCTGAAAGTGGACCGGCTGGATGCCGCGGCTGCGGATCGCATTCTTCCCAAAAGCGCGACGCTCGAGAAAGTGGCGACCGGATTTACGTGGGTGGAAGGCCCGGTGTGGGTGAAGGGCCACCTGTTCTTCGCGGATATCACCAGCAACACGATCCGCGAATGGACGCCGGGCGCGGGCGTGAAGATTTTCGATCAGCCTAGCGGCTACCAGGGCGCTGAGGCGTACGGCGGCCCTGAGCCCGGTTCCAACGGTATGACTTTAGACGTGCGCGGCCGGCTGACGGTGGCTGGCCATGCGCAGAGGGACGTGTACCGGTTCGAATCAATCGATCCCAAGGGAGCCGAGACAATTCTCGCGGACGAGTACAACGGCAAGCGGCTGAACAGCCCCAATGACCTGGTGTACAAATCGGACGGATCACTGTATTTCACCGATCCGCCGTACGGATTGCGCACCCAGGGCGATCAGGACAAGGAAAAGCAGCTCAAGGTGAACGGCGTATACCGCATCGCGCATGCTCTCGAACACAAGGCTGGAACGCTGCCGGATCGGGAGGCGCTTCGGCTTGTGGTGAGCGATTTGCCACGGCCGAACGGGATTGCTTTTTCACCGGGAGAGAAGTATCTCTACGTGGATAACACCGAGCCGAAGAAGCTCTGGATGCGGTACACGGTGCATGTCGACGGCACGCTTGGCGATGCGAAGGTGTTGTATGACGCAACGGCCGACACGCGGCCGGGGGCGCCCGACGGCATGAAGGTGGATGTTGAAGGGAACATTTACAGCGCGGGGCCGGCAGGAGTGTGGATCTTTTCGGCGGAGGGGAAGCCGCTGGCGACGATTGTAATGCCGGAGAGAACTTCAAACGTGGCGTGGGGCGGCGCGGATCGGAAAACGCTTTACATCACGGCCAGTTCCAGCCTGTATCGGATTCGGCTGAACGTGGCGGGGCTGCCCGTAGTGCAGGGCCGTTAGCCACGCCGCGCGCTCAGTTCCCAGGAGCAAAGCGTCATTTGAAGATTGGCGCTGTTGTGGTCTTGATCGACTCGTTTTCACTCGGACGAAGATCGAAAAAGACAACCTTGTTTGCTCCTTGCTTCATCCATGGACCGGGCAAATATAGGCTGAATTGCGGGCCGATATCCCAGAATCGCCCAAGAGGCCGGCTGTTGACCCACACAAAGCCCTTGTGCAGAGAGCTGGTGTCCAGGAATGTATCCGCAGGCGAATCGGCAATCAATTCTGTGCGATAAAAGCATGGCCCGGTGCAGGTCGCGGCTGTGAAGGCTAGCTTGCTTACATTGTCCATGGGCAGCGAATAGATCTGCCACTGATCCGGTTCGCGTCCTGCGATGGTCACGCCGCCCTTGATTCCTTTGCGCTCTCCGCGAATCACCTTGGTAAAGTTCACGCGGCCGGTATTCTCCACCAGGATGTCCAGCGTCGAATCTTTTGCGATCGGCGGCAGGGTGAGGCGGGAGGTGTTCAGACGGCGATCGAGGGCGCCCACCAGTTTCCGGTCGATATAGACCTGGGCATAGTCGTGGAGACCGTCGATGGCGAGTTCGCCGGATTCTCTGGCCCGCAGCCTGGTTCGATACAAGATGTATCCGTAGGACTGTCCCAGATCCTCCATGGTGAGAAGTTTGCCGGATACCGTCGGCGCGGGCAGATTGCTCCACAAAGACGCCGATTCAAGATGCGGAGACATGGCGAAACTGTGCGTGGGAATTGCAGGCGGAAGCGGCGGCGGTGTTTGCCCAGTGGCGCGCGCAATCGCATCGCGGAATAGGAAGAACTTTGGGCGCGGAGCGCCGTGCTCATCGAGTGGCGAGTCGTAGTCGTAGCTGGTGGTGTCGGGCTGGTAGTCGCGGCCGTTGCTATTGGCGCCATTCATCCAGCCAAAGCTCGTTCCACCGTGGAACATGTAAAGGCTCACGGAGTAGCCCTGCTTCAGCATCCATTCCAACTCGGCCGCTTCGCGCTTGCCGTCCGTAACGTGGTGCGGCTCCCCCCAATGATCGAACCAACCGTCCCAGTATTCGCCGGTCATGGATGGTCCATTCGGCCGGATCAGGTGCAGGATCACGAAGCTCTTTTCGGCATCTCCGGCGCCGAAATTGATCACGGCCGGCAACTCCGGCAGAGAACCGTTCGGTATTTCTTCCGGGCCATCAGCCGTGTAGAGGACCGGTGCATCCATTCTGCTCCGCACCAGCATGTCTTTCACCGCTTCCATGTATGCGTGATCGTTGCCGAACGATCCGTATTCGTTTTCCACCTGGATGGCGATGATGGGTCCGCCGTTCCGGAGAAGCAGGGGATGAATCTCCTTGCCAAGCCGCGTGAACCACTGCTCGGCGGCCGCCAGGTATTTTGGATCCTGGCTGCGCAGTATCAGGCTGCGGTCTTTCAAGAGCCAGGAAGGGAATCCGCCGAGGTCCCACTCCGCACAGACATAGGGACCGGGCCGCAAGATCACATGAAGACCTTCCTCCTGCGCCTCGCGAATGTACTCGGCGACATCATTCTGGCCGCTGAAGTCGAACACTCCGGGGCGCGGCTCATGCACGTTCCAGAACACGTAAGTGGTGATGGTGTTCAGGCCCATCGCTCGCGCCATGCGAAAGCGGTCGCGCCAATACGCTCGCGGGATGCGAGTGTAGTGCATTGAGCCGGAGATGATCTGGTAGGGTTTGCCGTCGAGTTGAAACTGACGGCCAGCAACCGTGAAGGTATGCGGCGCGACAGACGTGGGCGAGGTTTGCGCGGGCCCGCGCGCGGGGATAGCCCCCACGCTGGCAAGGGCCAAGACCGGCAGCAACGAACTTTAAGCGAAAGGCCATTGAGAACTTTTCGCCTCCTGACGTAATTGTGTCAGCTTTGACCCTCCGCAGGTCCGGTTGGCCTAGGGCGAAAAAAAGAGAGCATGGCGCGGTCCTGTTTCCGCGCCATGCGGCGTTTACCGGCGGCGGTTTACGGAATCAAGGCATAACCGATGCTACCCTCCACCCAGGTGTCGCTGTCGGGCGTGCCGCCGGGCAATTGCTCGCGCCCGCCCGTATACCACATGCGATAGGTCAAGCCATCGAGGAGGACCGACGGATCTCCGACTCCGGGGCGATCCCAGGCTCCGGCTGCGCCCGCGGTAAAGATGGGGTTACCGTAAGTCGTCCAGGTCACGCCGTCAGGCGAATCGGCGTAGCCGATGGTGACCGAGAACAATCCGCTGGTTGCAATGGTGCCGTCATTGGCGTCGGTGATTCGCGTGTACCACATGCGGTACTTGGTGCCGTCGTAAATCACGGCGGGCCGCGAATACGCAACGCTGGTGCTGTTCATGAAGACCGCGCCACTATCAGTCCAGGTCACGCCATCCGTGGATGTCATAAGACCAACGTAGCCGTCTACCGTGTAATAAAGCATGTACTGCCCGGAGACGTAGAGCAGGGTCCCCGGCACGTAGGCGCTGTGGACGCCATACGACGTCACCACTGCGCCGGCATTCTTGGTCCAGTTCACGCCATCCGTGGACGTTGCCAGCCCAAGCTCGCTCGCGCTTCCGGTACCCTGGTAAATCATCAAGTAATTGCTGCCGTTCTGGACGACGGCCGGATACCGCACTTCGGTCGAATCCCAGGCTCCGGCCGTGGCCTGCAGTACTGGGTCCGTTTGCTTTGTCCAATTGCTGCCGTCGGTCGAAGTTGCAAGGCCGATCGCGTGCAAATTGTCGGTGGTATCGAGCCCCTCATAGTACATGTTGTAAGAGGAACCGGACTTGATGACTGACGGGGAACCGATCAGATAACTATCCCAGCCCGAGGTTGAGGGCGCCAGCGCAGCGCTGTTTCCCTGGCGCGTCCAGTTCGAGCTGCCCGCGGGCGTGGTTGGTGAGGTTCCCGGCGTGATCGTGAGTGTCACCGTGGCGTAGTTGGTCGGCTCGGGCGCACACAGCGTTGTTCCCGGGTCCGCCATCAGCGTCATCGTGTAGGTGCCCGCCATGGTCGGCGTACCGGCCAGAGTTCCGGCGCTCGAATTCAACCCGTTGTAGGTGAGCCCCGGTGGGATCGAGCCGAACACCAGCAACGCGCCGGGCCCGCAACCTTGATTCGCTCCCGTATAGCCCCAGGTCGTCTGCAACTGCCACAGGTACGACTGACCCTGTATTGCCAAAGTCGGAATGTTGGTGATGCTCTGGCTGCTGCCGGTGCCTCCGATCGAGAGTTCGGTCTCGATGAAAGCGCCGGCGCCGTCTTCGCGCGAGACCGAGAGCCCAATCGGCTGCACGCCGGTGTAGTACGGGGTGCCCGACAGCAAGCCGGCGCTTGTGGAGAGCGACAGATCGTTGTTGGGATGGGCGTTGAGCGTTGAGCTGTTGTCGGCTACGGTATACCCCGACCAGGTGAACGGGCCTGTGCCCGACCCCGTCAGGGCTTGCGAGTAGGGCGTGCCCGAAGTCGCGCCAGGGAGCACGGCGGGCGTCACCACGAGTGGCACAAACGTTTGTGTCCCCGTTGCCGCGCAGGCGACCTGCACATTGGTGACGTTGCTGGAGCCGACCGTTCCCGAGCCGTTGGTGACGGTGCAGGTCTCGCCGGTGGGCTGGATGCTCACCCCTACCGAATAGGTGGCGCCGCTAACGACCGCGGTCGGGAAAACGAAGGTCGTAGCATTTGCGGCCGGGCTCACGGTATCGGAGCCGTTGGCCAGCACCAGCCCGGTTGCGGTCAGGCCGGAGATCGTCCCACCAATGGTATAGGTGCCAGTGGTCGAAGCCGCGCAGGCGACCTGCACGTTGGTGACGTTGCTGGAGCCGACCGTGCCCGAGCCGTTGGTGACGGTACAGGTTTCTCCGGTGGGCTGGGTGCTAACCGTTACCGCATAACTCGCGCCGCTGGCGACTGCGGTAGAGAAAACGAAGGTGGTTGCATTAGCGGCCGGGCTCACCGTATCCGTTCCGTTGGCCAGCGCCAGCCCGGTTGCGGTCAGTCCGGAGATGGTTCCACCGATGGTATAGGTGCTCGAAGCTGTGCAGGCGACCTGCACGCTCGAGACGTTGCTGGAGCCGACCGTCCCCGAGCCGTTGGTGACGGTGCAGGTCTCGCCGGTGGGCTGAGTGCTAACCGTTACCGAGTAACTGGACCCGCTGCTCTCCGCGGTGGGGAAAACGAAGCTGTTCGCATTGGCGGCCGGGCTCACCGTATCCGATCCGTTAGCCAGAACCAACCCAGTTGCCGAAAGCCCACTGATGGCGCCGCCGATGGTGTACGTTGTGTTGCCGCCGCCCCCATTGCCGATGATGGAGGAAAGACCACCGCAGCCGGCAAGCGCGACTACAACCATTAAAGCCGCTATATTTCCAATAGATCTCATATTCCACTCCGCAAATCGCCGGCGCAACAATGCGCCCTGGAGATTGTCCCCAGCATCGCCCGGCATCGCTATTGAATCGTTAAAGCGACGGTTCCGAAGGGGGCGCCGATCGTGCCCGAAGCGCCGGTGACCGTGATCGCGTAAGCGCCCGGCGTGGCGCAGGAATGTCCCTTGCGCCACCGCCAAAGTAACAGCCGCTGCCTCCGCAGGTCGGCGCTAGTCTGTGCGTTTGATAATTGGCGGAATTATACTCTGATTCCGAGATGGCGGCGCAATACCATGTTTGAGCTATGCGCCGAATAACGGAACCGAAATGGGCATTCTCTGACGCGGATTTCAAGTGGGGAAATCATTGCTTTTTGTGACGTCTGCACGTGCTCACCACCGCGGCACAGTCATACAATGATCCGCGCCAAGGACACGCGATCTTGCCCATCGTAATCGTTTCTTACTGGATCATGAGATCGACCGTTCCCGAACTTGCTTATGCGGCTTGGGCCGCCTGGCGCGCAGCAGAGTAACCCGGCAGGGCGCCGGATTACTCTGCGCTGCGCTGTTCTTAAGGTATGTACTCCCACATGTCATTCAGGTTGGAAGATACGTTGGTCTCGAATTGGCCGAATCCGCCAAACAGCCAGAAGTTCCCTGATTTATCGGTCCAACTCGCAGCTGGGTACCGAGCTCCGGGAAGATTCCCGGCGGCAGGCGTACCCAGAGTTCCCCATACGCCAGGCAGGGCAGCCGTACTCGATCCGCCCACCCAGGTCCACTCGCCGGCGCTGTATTCCCACAGGTCGTCGAAGAAGTTGATGCTCGAGCCTACCGGTGTGGTTCCGTTGCCCCCGTAGACCCAGAAGTTTCCGGCTGCGTCCATCCAGCAGGCGGCGTGCGAACGTGACCCCGGCATGTTCGTGGAAGCGGGCTTTCCTTCAGTCCCATAGACGGACTGCTGAGCCGCGAGATTTGACCCGCTCATCCAGGTCCATTGGCCGGTTCCGGGGTCGTATTTCCAGAGGTCATTGAGACCACCGTCTGTCCCTGCTGAGTCATATCCGGATCCCCCGAACATCCAGAAATTGCCGGCCTGGTCGGTCCAATTGCAGGATGAGAATCGCGCGCCGGGCATGTTGGTGGTGGCTGCTTTTCCCAGGGTTCCGTAGTTTCCGGCCTGGCCGCCAACATTGGATCCGCCAACCCAGGTCCATTGGCCGTTGCTGGGATTGAACTTCCACAAATCGTTGAGGTCGATGCTGCCACCGTTCGTCCCCACCGAGTCCTCACCGGTTCCACCAAACAGCCACAGATTCCCTGATTTATCCGTCCAGGTCATGGGCGAGTTTCGCGCCCCGGGAGTGTTTGCTGCAGCGGCTGTTCCTTCCGTTCCGTATGTTCCCACATTGTTGAACCCGTCTGAACCGGAGACCCAGGTCCACTCGCCACCGCTGTACTCCCAAAGGTCGTTATAGAGATCGCGAGTACCGCCGAAAGCAGTACCGTCTCCGCCAAACAGCCACAGATTCCCGGATGTGTCCGTCCAGCCCGAAGCGTCGGATCGATGTCCAGGCAAGTTGTTCGCGTTAGCGGTTCCTTTGGTCCCGTAGACTCCATTTTGGTCGGCGAGGTTCGAGCCGCCCACCCAGGTCCATTCTGTCCCATTCCACTTCCAGAGGTCGTTCATACCGCTGAAGGCGAACGTTCCCACCGAGTCGTATCCATTGCCGCCAAACAGCCAGAGGTTCCCCGAGGGATCGGTCCAGGCAGTTGAATAGCTTCGCGACCCCGGAGAGTTTCCGGCAGCCGCCGTCCCCAGAGTCCCGTACGTCCCATCTGTGTTGTTGGTGCTCGCCCCGGCCATCCATGCCCACTCGGGCGCATTGGCAAAGACGCAAGCCACGGCAACGTTGGTAACGTTGGCGCTTGCCATTCCGCTGCCGTCTGTCACCGTGCATGTTTGCGCCGGCTTTGAAGGCTGGGTCAGAACCGACACGTCGTAGGCGTCTCCGCTGTCGACTGCCGTAGTGAACGTGAAGGCTCCGTCTGCGGTGACGGTCAGGCTATCTCCACCGTTGTCCTGAAGAACCAGTCCCGCTCCCGAAAGTCCCGTGACCGTACCTCCAATGGTGTTGCCCGTGACCGGTGTTACGCAGGCTACCTGCACATTGGTCACGTTCGCGCTGGCCGTTCCGCTGCCATTCGTCACCGTGCAAGTTTGCATGGGGCTCGAAGGCTGCGTCAGCACGGTAACGGCGTATTTGCTGCCGGCGTCGATGGCGGTCTTGAAAGTGAAGCTCCCGTTCGCGCTGATCGAAAGGTTATCGCCGCCATTGTCCTGTAACACAAGGCCCGTGCCCGAGAGTCCCGAGACTGAGCCCCCGATGGTGTAGGTCTTCGTAGTGCAGGTCACCTGGACGTTGGTCACATTGCCGCTGGCAGTGCCACTGCCGTTGGCGACCGTGCAGGTTTGGGTCGGGCCTGAAGGCTGCGTGAGCACGGTGACGTCATAATTGTCCAAAACAAATGTCTGGCTGAAACTGAAGGCTCCGTTGCCGGTGATCGCGAGGCTGTAGCCGTTGTTCCCCAGCACCAGCCCCGAACCGGAGAGACCGGAGACAGTGCCGCTAATCGTGAAGCCGAGCACGCCCCCTCCTGAACTACTAGCCTTGCTGCCACCTCCACAACCGCCGAGAAGGCCAACGATGCCTATGCTGCACACCGCGAAGCAGATTTGTAGATAGTTGGAAAGCCGGCGATACTTGTCGCGCGCACTTCGTCTCGTCAAGCTCTTCGCGGGCGAAAGAGTTTGACTCGCATCGGGATGTGCAATCGGATCGAGGACCAGATCATGATTCTCGTAGTGGCGTGGCGGGGTTGCGGATAGGGCGATGCGCAGTTTCACTGGTGTGACCTCCTCTTTAGCTTTGGTTGAAGGCCGAGAGCGCAATTCAGTCCCCGGAGAACCTCGGAAGTGAGCTCAAATTTCGGCTTTCATCTAGTGCTGCGCAATCGGCGGCAAAGAGAGCTCATTTTTTGTAAGTTTTTTTGCGCAACCAACCAGTTCTCTGAACCAACTCCGGAGGTTTTTCGCTTGCTAAGCATTCAAAGCAGCATCCGTTATCACCAGGCTGTTGCCCGATGGGAGAAGTTGACGGCACATGCCTATTCATGAGGAAACAAGTATCAGAGATATTTGTCCCGAGCTCTGGCGTCGCATCCCGTTCCGGAGACAATCACTGCACCTGCAATTGCCGATAGTCTGCCGTTGGCGCAT